>NZ_JBSGHB010000012.1:0-270295 GCF_053604195.1 Actinokineospora sp. NPDC004072
ACGCCGCTAAACTGGCCAGGGCGTGAACGGGCTCCGCCCGCCTTCACCGCCTTCACGCCCAAGCGGCGTTTCGCTTAGGGGTCCCCGCGAATGCGGGTTCACCCCATCGGAC
The DNA here is from genome assembly GCF_053604195.1 of Actinokineospora sp. NPDC004072. Classification (NCBI taxonomy): domain Bacteria; kingdom Bacillati; phylum Actinomycetota; class Actinomycetes; order Pseudonocardiales; family Pseudonocardiaceae; genus Actinokineospora; species Actinokineospora sp. NPDC004072. The sequence continues at coordinate 113 of NZ_JBSGHB010000012.1, forward strand.
CCACCACCCACGCCGCGCACCACCACCCCAGCCCACCCACACAACCCCGAGCCGCACCCCGAGCCGCAAGACGCAAGCCACCGCCCACACCACCGCAGCCGAAAGCCGCAGCCGCCACCCACCGCCGCCGCAAGCCGTCGTCGGCCACAGCCGCAAGCCACAGCCACCGCAGCCGCCCGCCAGCACACCGTCACACCACCCCAGTCACCATCCCCCGAAGCCGCTCAAACACCTCCACCCGAGCCCCCATCCCATCATGCGCAAACTCATTCGTCACCCACACCTCCACCCCCCGAACCACCCGCCCGGTCTCCACCGACAACCCATGATCCACATACAGATCGTCCACATACACCACAGCCGCCACCGGCACCCGGTTCACCACCAACCGATCCACGTCATACAACGCAGGCCACACCCGCCCAGCCAACAGCTGCGCGCACTCCCGCAACGGCACCAGACTCGGATCCTGCTCGAACAACCACGGATAGAACATCTCCGCCGTGAACAGCCCCTCCCGCTCGAACTCCGGGAACTCCTCCCGCACCCGATGCGCAGCCCACCCCGACGCCCCGCCCTGGCAGTAGATCGCCTCGTGCAGCACCGCGTACAGCGGCCGATCGGCCATCGACAGCGCCGCATCAACCCCGCGGAGGAACGCATCGGACATGGCGCGGCCGGAACCGCAGGGGATGAACGCGCGGGCCAGCAGGTGGTGGAGCAGGTCGAAGCTGCCCACCACGCCGAAGCACAGCCCCAGCATCCGGAACCGCTCGGGCGTCAACCGCTCCCCCGTCGGCATCCGGGTGTCCGTCTCGGCCAGGTGCTCGACCACGGCCCGCGCGATCGCCCGGTCCTGCGGGTACCGCGCGAAGTAGCGCTCGTTGTGGGCGATCGCCCGCGGGTAGGCCGCGCGGTACACCTCGTCCGGTCCGGCCGTCAGCCCCGGCAGCCCGCCCGCGATCATCACCTCGGCCAGCCCCTCCGGGGCCAGCGACAGGTACGTCAGCGCGCAGAAGCCGCCGAAGCTCTGGCCCAGCAGGCTCCACGGCCGCTCGCCCAGCAGCGCCCGGCGCACGATCTCGGCGTCGCGGACGATCGAGTCCGCGCGGAAGTGGCTGAGGTAGTCGGCTTTCTGCTCGGCGGTCAGCCCGGCGAGGGACTGGCGGGTGGCAGGCGTGCTGCGGCCGGTGCCGCGCTGGTCGAGCAGCAGCACCCGGTAGTCGCGCAGCGCCCGGCCCAGCCAGGCCGCCCCCGATGAGGGCCGGTCGGCGGCGTGGCCCGGCCCGCCCTGCAGGTACAGCAGGGTCGGCAGGTCCCGGCCGACGTTGCCGCTGCGCACGACCTCGGTGGCGAAGACCTCGATGCGCGCCCCCGCCGGGTCGGCGTGGTCCAGCGGCACCTCGAAGGTGTGCTCCAGGCACACCTGGTCGGGTCGGCGGTAGGTCAAGGGCATGGTTGGGAACCCCCGGTAGCAGGTGCGACTGACCCGACTATTGCCGCGCCCGGCGGCTCGGCGGCATCACACCTTCCATATCCCCGCCGTTATCGCACCGCTGCGACCTGCGGGTTCGCCGACCGGTCGGGGCCGGACGCCGGACGGGGCGCTGGTGCTCGCCGCGCGGGCGGCCACAGGATGGCGCGGTCCCCGTGGCAGTCGGCGGAGGTCTGATGCGGCACACCGGCGAGGCAGGCGCGCTCGACGCGGGCACGGCCGCGCCGGACCGCTCGCCGCTGCGGATCGCGCTCGGGCGGCTGCGGCGCGACCGGGTGGCGGTGGTGTGCCTGGGCGTGTTCGGGTTCTTCGTCGCCGTCGCCGTGTTCGCCCCGCTGCTGGCCCGGCTCGCGGGCCAGGACCCCTACACGCTGCACTTCGACCTGGTGGACGACTACGGCTTCCCGTTCGACGGCCCCACCGCCGAGCACTGGTTCGGCGTCGAGCCCCGGCTGGGCCGGGACCTGTTCGCCCGCTGGGTCTACGGCGCGCGGCCGTCGCTGCTGGTGGCCGGGATCGTGACGGTGCTGACGACCGCCGTCGGCGTCGTGGTCGGCCTGGTCGCCGGGTTCTTCGGCGGCTGGGTGGACCGGGTGCTGTCCTGGCTGGTCGACTTCGTGCTGAGCCTGCCGTACCTGCTGGTCGCCATCGCGCTGCCCGCCGTGCTGGTCTCGGTGGTGTACGGCTCGGCGGAGAACACCAACCCCGAGCAGGTCAGCGCGGTGCGGTTCTGGTCGCTGATCGCGGTGCTGACGGTGTTCGGGTGGGCGAGCCTGGCCCGGCTCATCCGCGGGCAGGTGCTCTCGCTGCGCGAGCGCGACTTCATCAGCGCGGCGCGGGTGCTCGGGCTGCCCCGCCGGGCGATCCTGTTCCGCGAGCTGCTGCCGAACCTGGTGGCCCCGATCGCGGTGTCGGTGACGCAGGCGTTCCCCGGCTACATCGTCGTGGAGGCGGGCCTGACCTTCCTGGGCGTCGGGCTGACCGAGCCGACCCCGTCCTGGGGCGGCACCATCGCCGCCGCCCAGACCTTCTACCGCGCCGAGCCGCTGTACCTGTGGCTGCCGGTGCTGGGCATCACCGCCCTCGTGCTGGCCCTGAGCCTGCTCGGCGACGCCGTGCGCGACGCATTCGACCCGAAGATCCGCCGATGACCCGCCGGTGATCTGCCGACGAGATGGGGAGCTGGACTGTGAGCAGAACGCGACACCTGGCCGCCGCGCTGGCCGTGTGCCTGGCCGCGGCGGGCTGCGGCGGCAGCGGGCGGCCGAGCCCGGCGGCGGACCAGGGCGGCGGGATCGCCCAGGACCGCACCGCGATCGACCCCGACGCGACCGGCCCGGCCCCGGAGGTCCCGGGGGCGACCAAGGGCGGCGTGATCACCGTCTACGCCCGGACCACGCCGCACACCTTCGACCCGACGAACGTCTACTACGCCGACGCCAACGCGATCTCCAAGCTGCTGTTCCGCACCCCGACGCAGGTCATGATGCGCGACGGCCACCCGGTGCTGGTCCCCGACCTCACCGACCTGGGCACGGTGTCCGACGACCAGCTCACCTGGACGTTCAAGCTGCGCAACCCGGTCAAGTACGACGACGGCACCGAGGTCAAGGTCGAGGACCTCGCCTACGCGATCAAGCGGTCCTTCGCCCACGACGTGTTCTCCTACGGACCGTCCTACCAGCTGCTGTACTTCAAGGACGGCGACAAGTACAAAGGCCCCTACGCCTCCGGCGAGGACTACTCCGGCGTGGAGACCCCGGACGCCACCACCCTGGTCATCCACCTGGCCAAGCCGTTCGCCGACCTGCCCTTCTTCATGTCCTTCCCGCTGTTCACCCCGATCCCCCAGGCCAAGGACACCCGGGAGACCTACGGCAACGACCCGCTGGCGACGGGCCCGTACCAGTTCGACTCCTACACCCCCGGCACCAACCTCAAGCTCGTCCGCAACCCGCACTGGGACCCGGCGACCGACCCCGCGCGGCACCAGTACGTCGACGGGTGGGACTTCCGCTGGGGCCAGGACGACGTGAAGACCCAGCAGCAGGTGCTCAACTCCGCAGGGCCGGACGCGGCGGCGCTCAACTACGCCCAGGTCGACGCCTCCCTGGTCCCGCAGCTGGCCGGGGACAGGGCGGCCCAGCTCGTCACCGGGGCCAGCCCGTGCACGCGCACCTTCCAGCTGGACTCGCGGAAGATCCCGCTGGAGGTGCGCAAGGCCATCGCCAAGGCGTGGCCCGCCGACCAGCTCTGGCGCGCGGAGGGCCTCAACCCGCACATCGCGGAGAAGGCCACCACGATCCTGTCGCCGAGCGTGCCCGGCTACGTCCGCTACGAGCCGGTGCCCGACCTGACCGGGGACGGCCCGGGCGACCCGGCGGCGGCCATGGAGCTGCTGGCGGCGGCGGGCAAGGTCGGCTTCGAGCTGAGCTGGTACTACGACAGCGCCTCCGCGCGTGCGCAGCAGGCCGCGCAGATCCTCTCCGACGCCATGACCGCGGCGGGGTTCGCGGTCAAGCCCATCGGCATCACCACCGCCGAGGTCCGGGCCAAGACCTCCGACTACGACGCGCCGGTCAACATGGGGCAGAGCCCGCAGGGCTGGTGCTCGGACTGGCCGACCGGCGGCGGCTGGTTCCCGGTGCTGTTCACCTCGGAGGCGGTGGCCAACCAGCAGAGCCTGGGCATGCTGGCCGACCCGGCGGTCGACGCCGAGATCGAGGCCATCGCCACCCTGCCCGCCACCGAGGCGGCGGCCAAGTGGGGCGAGCTGGACCGCAAGCTGATGGGGATGTACCTGGTGATCCCGCGCTTCTACATGAAGACGGCGTTCGTCGTCGGCACCGCCGTGGGCGGCGCCGAGGCCGACAGCTCCCAGGGCCAGCCCGCCTACGCGAACCTGTTCGTCAAGCCCTAGGGCCCAGTTGCGCCCGGCCCCGCGCGGGCCGGCGCCGATGGACCGGTCCGGTGGTCCCCCCTGCCGCCGGGCCGGTCCCCCGGGAGGGACACCCCATGCTGCTCATGCTGCTGTACGTGCTGCGCAGGCTCGCGTCGGCGGCCTCGGTGGTCGTGGCCACGATGCTGGCCGGGTTCGGGCTGTTCTTCCTGGCCCCCACCGACCCGGCGGGCGCGATCTGCGGCAATAACTGCTCGGCCGAGCGGGTCGCGCACATCCGGGCGAGCCTGGGCCTCGACGAGCCCTTCCTCAGCCAGTTCGGCCACTACCTCGCGGGCGTCGTCGCCGGGCGGACGTACGAGGCGAACGGGGTGGTGATCGACTGCTCCGCGCCCTGCCTGGGCTTCTCCTACCAGCTCAACCAGCCGGTGACCGCGCTGATCGCCGACGCGCTGCCGGTCACGGTGTCCATCGTGGCCGGGGCATCGGCGGTGTCGCTCACGGTCGGCGTGCTCACCGGGGCCTTCGCCGCGCGCAGGCGGGGCACGGCCGCCGACCGGCTCGCCGTGGCCACCGCGCTGGGGTTCGGGTCGGTCCCGTTCTTCGTCGTCGCCCTGCTCTCGGCGCTCTACCTGGCGGGCACCGCGCTGCCCCGGGCCCAGCACGTGCCGCTCGGCGAGGACCCGCTGGGCTGGGCGAGCGGGCTCGTCGCGCCCTGGCTGACCCTCGGCGTGGTCAGCGCCGCCGCCTACACCCGCCACGCCAGGGCGGCCATGATCGAGTCGCTGGGCGAGGACTACATCCGCACCGCGCGGGCCAAGGGGCTGACCGAGCGGCGGGTGGTCTACCGGCACGGCCTGCGCGCCGCGATCACCCCGGTGGCCACCCTCTTCGGCCTCGACATCGCCTTCCAGCTGACCGGGGCGCTGTTCACCGAGGCCATCTTCGGCCTGCCCGGCCTCGGCGTGCTCACCCTGCGCGCCTTCGCCGTGTTCGACCTTCCCGTCCTCATGGGCGCCGTGCTGGTCGGGGCCACCGTGCTGGTCGTGATGAACCTGGTCGTCGACATCGCCTACACGGCGCTGGACCCGAGGGTGCGCCTGACATGACCGATCCCTATCTGGTCGTGCGCGACCTCACCGTCGAGTTCGGACCGCTGCGGGCGGTGTCCGGGCTCAGCTGCGGCGTCTCGCTGGGTCGCACGCTGGCGATCGTCGGCGAGTCCGGCTCGGGGAAGTCGGCGGCGTCGCTGGCCGTGCTCGGCCTGCACGACCCCGCGTCCGCCCGGGTCACCGGCTCCATCACCGTCGGCGGCACGGAGGTCGTCGGGATGCCGCCGCACGAGCTGCGCGCGCTGCGCGGCGGCCGGGCGGCGATGGTCTTCCAGGACCCCCAGTCGGCCCTGCACCCGTACTTCACCGTGGGCGCGCAGATCGCCGAGGCGTACCGGGCGCACCACGCCATGTCCCGCCGGGCCGCCCGGGAGCGCGCCGCCGACGTGCTGGGCCGGGTGGGCATCCCGGCGGCCCGGCGGCGGCTCGACGACTACCCGCACCAGTTCTCCGGTGGCATGCGCCAGCGGGTCATGATCGCGATGGCGCTGGTCAACGACCCCAAGCTGCTCATCGCCGACGAGCCCACGACCGCGCTGGACGTGACCGTGCAGGCGCAGATCCTCGACCTCATCGCCGACCTGCGCGCGGAGTTCGGCACGGCGGTCGTGTTCATCACCCACGACCTCGGGGTGGTCGCCGAGATCGCCGACGACGTCCTGGTGATGTACGCGGGCCGCTGCGTCGAGCAGGGCCCGGCCAAGGCCGTCCTGTCCGCGCCAGCGCACCCCTACACCTGGGGCCTGCTGGAGAGCATCCCCGTCACCGCCGACCAGCCCGGCCGCCTGCGCCCGATCCCCGGCAGCCCGCCCAACCCGCTGGACCCGCCCACCGGCTGCGCGTTCCACCCGCGCTGCCGCTACGCCGAGCGGGTGCCCGACGCCGCCTGCCGCGACCGCCTGCCCGCGCTCGCGGGCACCGGGCCGCGGCTGTCCCGCTGCCACCTGCCGGAGCCCGGGCAGGTCTTCGACGCCGAGGTCCGGCCGCGGCTGGGGGTGCACCATGCCCGATGACCTGCTGCGGCTGGAGAACGTGGTCAAGCACTTCACCGGCCGGGAGACCGTCCGCGCGGTCGACGGGGTGGGCCTGGCGCTGGCCGAGGGCGAGACCCTGGGCCTGGTGGGCGAGTCCGGGTGCGGGAAGTCCACGCTGGGCAGGCTGGTCACCCGGCTGCTCACCCCCACCAGCGGCGCCGTCGTCTACCGCGGCACGGACATCGCCGCCCTGCCCGAGCGGCGGCTGCGCCCGGTCCGCGGCGACATCCAGATGGTGTTCCAGGACCCGTACCTCTCGCTCAACCCGCGCCGCACCATCGGCTCGATCATCGGCGCGGCCGTGGCCCGCTCCGGCGAGCGGGAGGGCGGGCGGCGGGTGCGCGAGCTGCTGGCCACCGTCGGCCTCGACCCCGGCCACGTCGACCGCTACCCGCACGAGTTCTCCGGGGGCCAGCGCCAGCGGGTCGGCATCGCCAGGGCGCTGGCCACCCGGCCCCGGCTGATCGTGGCCGACGAGCCGGTCAGCGCGCTGGACGTCTCGATCCAGGCGCAGATCGTCAACCTGCTGCAGGACCTGCGCCGCGAGCTGGGCATCGCGTTCCTGTTCATCGCCCACGACCTGGGCGTCGTGCGGTACTTCTGCGACCGGGTTGCGGTGATGTACCTGGGGCGCATCGCCGAGACCGGGACCGCCGAGCAGATCTACACCAACCCTCGGCACCCGTACACCCAAGCGCTGCTGTCGGCCGCGCCGGACCTGTCCGCGCTCCGCTCGGACGCGCCGAAACCGCGCATCCGGCTGGTCGGGGACGTGCCCAGCCCGGTGAACCCGCCCAGCGGGTGCCGCTTCCGCACCCGCTGCTGGAAAGCCGACGAGCGGTGCGCGGCCGAGGAGCCCGAGCTGCGCGGGCGCGACCACCAGGTGGCCTGCCACCACGCGCTATGACGTCTGGCCCAGCCAGGCCCGGTAGTGCTCGTGCCTGCCCGCCGCGGCGTGGTAGGCGTCGCGGGCCAAGCGCAGCAGGTCGGCGAAGCCGTCGGCCAGCAGGCCCTCCGCGCGGCACACGAGCAGGTGTCGCATGTGGACCGGTGTGCCTGCCAGCGGCTTGACGACCACCCCGTCGCCGGTCGGGAAGACGGCCTGGCAGGGGCTCACCGCGCGCCGGGTCGCCACGATGTCGTGCTGGGGCACGGCATCCGAGACCGAGTACAGCACCCGCGGGGTGAACCCGGCGCGGTGGCAGGCGGCGTAGAAGCAGTCCGGCCAGCCCGCGCCGTCCTGCGGGGTCACCGCCCACCGCTCCCCCGCCAGCTCGGCCAGGTCCACCTCGGCGCGGTCGGCCAGCGGGTGGCGGTCGGACATGGCCACGAACACCGGCTCGACGGCGATCACGTCCGCCAGCACGGTGGACGGGGTGTTCAGCGGGAAGCCGGGGTAGTCCACCACCGCGGCGGCGTCGAGCCGGTCGGCCAGCAGCAGCTCCCACAGCGCCCGCGGCGAGTAGTCCCCGTGCAGCCGCACCTCCACGTCCGGCAGCAGGTCGCTGAGCCGGTCGGCCAGGCCGATCGACACCGCGCAGGACACCCCGCCCAGGCGCACCTGCGGGCGATCGGCGCAGACCTGCCGCCCGGTGGCGCGGCGCAGCTCCTCCACGGCCAGCAGCACACCGCGCGCCCGGGTGAGCAGGAACTGCCCGAGCGGCGTCGGCGTCACGCCCCCGCGGCCGCGGTCGAAGAGCCTGCCGCCGACCTCCCGCTCCACGCGCTGCAACCGCGCGGACAGCACCGGTTGCGACACCCCGAGGACCGTCGCCGCCCGGGTCAGGCTGCCCGCATCGGCGATCGCGCACACCGAGCGCAGGTGCCGCAGCTCAAGGCCCATCCGCCCGAGGCTAGACGACCTCGTCGGCCCGCGTAACCCGCGCGCCGGCGAAATCGATCACCGCGCGCAGCACGTCCTGGTCACCGAGGATGCGCCGGTGGCCGAGACGTTCGGTGGTCATCAGGTGGGCGGCTGGCCAGTGCTGGGCGATGGCGGCTCCGTTGGCGTGGCTGACTTCCCGGTCGCCCTTGTCGTGCACGACCAGCAGCGGCGGCAGGTCGGTGCGGTCGGCGGCGCGGGCGGGGATGTCGAAGTCGGACATGGAACGGCCGACCAGCCGCTCCAGCCTGCGCACCAAGGCGGCGCGGGTCTTCTCGCCCAGGCCGAGGAACTGGGCGAAGAGGCGGATCTGCACCATCGGGTCGGCCATCGGGGCGATGAAGGCCAGGCGGGTCGCGGGCAGGCCGTCGAGCACGGCGAGCGCGGTGGCCGTGCCGCCCATCGAGTGGGCGACGATGGCGTGCGCGGGGCCGAACGCGGCCACCACGGCGGTGAGCGCGGCGGCGAACTCCGGCAGCGTCGCTCGGCCCGGGCCGAGCGCGCCCGGCCCGGACTCGCCGTGGCTTGGCGCGTCGAAGGCGATCACCCGGTGCCCGGCGGCGACCAGCGGCGGCACCAGCCCGGCGAGCTGGCCGCGGTGGCCGCCCCAGCCGTGCACCAGGTACACCGCAGGACCGCCGCCCCAGGTCTCGACGCGCATCCCCGCGATGGTCGCGGTGGTCCCGCTCGGCCCGGCCGACGGCCGGGCGTGGCGGGGCGTCACCCACAGCCGCAGCGCCAGCCGCCCCCCGATCTCCGGTGCGAGCCGGTCGAGCACCTGGAACGTGCGTCGAACCAGAAAGATACGAACGATCGTGCTTTTCTTGGCGCCTGCCACGGCCGCCCCCTTGTCCGATTGAGATTCCTACGTGGTCGCCCGCGCGGCGGCGAGCAGGTTGTCGAACGCGCGCCGGGTCATCGACTCGGCGGCGGGGTCGCCGAGGAGCCGCTGGGCGTGGAAGAAGGCGAGCATCACGCCGTGCAGGTCGTGGGCGAACTGCACGGGGTCGGCGTCGGCCCGGAACTCCCCCTCGCTGATCCCGGTCCGGAACATCTGCGCGACCGAGTCGGCGAAGTCGAGGTGGTCGCGCACCAGCTGATCCCGAATCGGCCCAGGCTGATCGTCATACTCCGCCGACGCCGACACGAACAGGCACGCCGACCCGCCATCGCGGCCCAGCGCCAGCCAGCGCTCGAACAGCGCCCGCACCCGCGCCTCCCCCCGAGGCGCCGCCAGCGCAGGCCGAACGACCTGGTCGACGAACTGCTCCCGAGCATGCGCAAGCACTTGCGCCTGCAAGGACTCCTTCGACTGGAAGTGCGCGAACAGCCCGCTCTTCGACATCCCGGTCCCGGCCGCCAACGACCCGATCGTCAACCCAGCCAACCCCACCCGGCTCGCCACCTCAGCAGCCCGCCCCAACACCGCCTGCCGAGTAGCCTCCCCTTTGCCCACCCACCCTTTCTAGCACGAACGTTCGGTTCTGACCAAGCTGCGGCACGCCTGTTCCAGACTGCCGACGCTCAAGGCCGCCGACCCGTCGGCGGCGCGCGTCGGGGTGCAGGTGTTGCAGGCGGTTCCCGCGAAGCTGCGGCCCGATCGGATCTTCCTCCGGCCTGACCGGGTGCGGTTGACTGCTGGGGTGTCTCGACGCGGTGCGTTGGTTCAGGTGGGGTTGTGGGGGGTGCTCGTCCTCGGGCTGATCCTCATCTGGTCGCGGCATGACGCCAATGCGGTGGCGACGGCGTTGACGATCCTGACCGGGGCTGCGGCGGTGACGCAGTTCCTGATGGCGGGGCGGTGGAAGGCCAAGCCGCGGGTCAGCAGTGACGAGCAGGTGGCGGCGGCGCTGGCCGCGCTGGCGCGGGAGCTGGTCAAGCAGTGGGTGCCCGAGGGGCGCAGGCGGATGCTGGACGAGACCAACCGGCTCGCCGTGCGGTGCAGGCCGCTGGTCGGGGTGGACGTCGACTGCGACCAGCTCATCGCGGGCTACGTCGACGCGCCGCGGCGGATGGTGGTGGTCGGGGCGCCGGGGTCGGGGAAGACCGGGTTGTGCGTGCTGCTCACCTTGGCCCTGCTGCACCGACCGGACGCCGGGCGGGTGCCGCTGCTGGTGCCGGTGTCGGCGTGGAACCCGGAGGAGAACGTCGAGGCGTGGCTGCTGTCCTGGCTGCTGGAGACCTACCCCTTCCTGGGCAGCCGGTCCCGCTTCGGCCCCACCGCCGCGCAGGAGATCCTGGCCGGGGACCGGGTGCTGCTCATCCTCGACGGGCTCGACGAGCTGCCCGACGACCAGCGCACCGCCGCGCTGGAGGCCATCAACAGCGACCTCGGCGGCTCCGGCCCGCTGGTGCTCACCAGCCGCACCGCCGAGTTCGCCGCGGCCAACGCGGGCGGCCTCATCCGGGACTCGCAGGTGGTCGCGCTGCTGCCGCTGCGCGACCGGGAGATCGCCGAGCACCTGCGGGCCACCGTGCCGCAGGCGAGCATCGAGCGCTGGGAGCCGGTGCTCACCGCGCTGGGCGAACGCGACGGCGGCCCGCTCGGCCAGGTGCTGCGCACCCCGCTGATGCTGTCGCTGGCGCTCGCTGTCTACACCGACCCCAAGCGCGACGTGCGCGAGCTGCTCGCCCTCCCCGACGCCGGGCAGGTCGCGGCCAAGCTGCTGGACGAGTTCACCACCCGCGCCTTCACCACGCGCAAGCCGTCCCCGCTGGACAACCCCGAGCACCGGCCCGGCCGCTGGCGGCCCGCGCGGGCCGAGCGCTGGCTGGCGTTCCTGGCCGGGGAGTTCCGCGAGGTCGCCTGGTGGCAGCTGTGGCGGACGGTGCCGCGCTGGGTGTTCGTCGCCCGGGGGGTGCTCATCGGCGGGACCATGACCGCGCTGCTGGGCTGGCTGTTCCTCGGCCTGTTCGGCGAACCGGTGCTCGGGCTGCTGCTCGGCGCGGCGGTCGGCGTGGTCGCGGGCGTCGCCCTGGGCCTGGTGCCCGCCGAGGCGCCGCGGCGGTTCGTGCCGCGGGTGCCGCGCCGGGAGGAGATCGGCCGCGACCTGGTGTACGCCGCGGTGGGCGTCGTCGCGGGCGGGGTGGCGGTCGGGGCGCTGTACGGCGGGTGGCACGGCGTCGTCGTCGGGCTCCTGTTCGGCACGGCCTTCGGCCTGATCCGCCGGTTCACCGAGCCGACCGAGCCCTCCGAGGCGGTCACCCCGGACTCGGTCCTGCACGCCGACCGGCAGGCGGTGGTCGTCGCCACCGCCCTGGGCTCGGGGCTGGGCATGCTGGTGGGCGGGTTCTTCGCGGGGGTGGTCGGCGTTCCCGAGCCCGGCCTGGTCGTGCCGATCACCGACCCGGTGCGGCTGGGCCTGGTCGGCGCGGTGGTCGGGCTGCTGCTCGGGGCCAGCGGCCTCGGCCTGACCACCTACGCCACCAGCGCCAGCGCCCGCTTCAACACCGCCCGGATCTGGCTGGCGCTGACCGGCAAGACCCCGTGGCGGCTCATGGCCTTCCTCCGCGACGCCCACCGCGTCGGCGTGCTGCGCCTGGTCGGCCCGGTCTACCAGTTCCGCCACGAGCTCCTGCGCGACCGCCTGGCCCGCCGCCGGTGAGCCCGGGCGCCTTGCGCAGCAGCACGCCCAGCGGCCCGCGCGGCGGCGGCAGCCGGTCGCCGATGCCGGGCAGGCGCCTGCGCACCAGCGCCATCCACAGCGCCGCGTACAGCACGGCGCGCATGCGGCGGGGCAGGCGCAGCTCGGCCAGCCGCGCGCAGATGCCCGCCAACGTCACCTCGCCGCGGGTGGCCCCGGTGGTCACGCCCGCGCGCCGGTCGGCGTCGACGTCCTGGTAGTCGTCCAGGAGCTGCAGCACGGCCCCGAGCTCCCGCACCCGCGCGGGCCTGCTGATCGGCCCGGTGGCCACGGCGAAGAGCACGACCACGCCGTACCCGCCCTTGCCCCAGGTGATCCCGCGGACGACCGCGGGGTCGACGCCCGGTTCGGCCTGCTCCCGCGAGCGCACCTGGTAGGCGTGCGCGCGGGCGAGGTCGGCGTGCACCGGGTCGTCGGGGCCGAGCCGGGCGGCGATCTGGTCGAAGAGGGCGGCGAACACCTCCTCCACCGGGTTGGCGGGCGCGAACCCCTGCCCGGCGAACCGCTGCGCCAGCCTGCGGTCGACCTCCGGGCCACCGAGGCCGTCGATCAGGTCGTCGTAGACCCGCGTGATGGCCCCGGCCAGGACCGCGAGATCCGGCCGCAGCCTGCGCCCGGCCAGATCGGCATACGCCGCGGCCAGGAACCCCAGCTTCACCGCCACCGACCGCAGGACCCGGGCGACCTCGGCGTCCGGCACGAGCGGCACCACCACCCGGTCGAACTCCGCGGCCAGCTCCGCCGCCCGGCGCCGCGCCCCGGGCACCCGGCCCGCCCACGGCAGCCGCCGCAGCAGCGCGAGCACATCCCGGAGCAGGCCCCTCGCCCCGTCCACCAACCCGCCCCCCGCTGTCGCGTCGAACCGTAGCGGCATCCTCCTCGCGGACGACCCGCTCCTCCGCACTCCGTAGGCCGCGAATCGCCTGCGAGCACGACGACACCGGCCCCCGCCGCGCGCGACCCTTGAACCGGAAGGAACCACAGGGGGAAGAAGGAGCGGATGACGATGCGATCCAGCATTTCCTGACACCGGCCCCGCGTCGATCACTGGGGGTACCGACGCGGGGTGGGCGGGGCCCGCCGGGGGGTGGCGGGCCCCGCCCCTCGTCGGCTCAGGCCGTGAAGAAGGACCAGAAAGCGGCGGTCGCGTCGAAGGCGGCGCCGTTGGGCGGACCGGGCCAGAAGTGGCCGTCGCGGTCGGGGCTTCCGGTGTCGAGCTGGTCGACGACGACCGCACCCGGATGGGAGCAGCGGAAATGGACGGTCCTGGCCACCACGCCCCACCCGGTCTGCCCGGTGTCGGTGACCACCTGGTCGTCGGCGCAGCCGTTGGCGGCCGCCCAGCCACCGGCCAGCAGGTGCATGCCCGCGGTCATCGCGGCCAGGTCGCCGCCGCAGCAGTGGGCGAGCACGTGGTCGTTGTGGGAGAACACCAGGCGCATCGGCACCGGGTGGGCGGCCAGCTCCGGGCAGATCCGGCCCGCGGCGTCGGGCAGCGGGGCGGCGGCGACGAGCCCGATGCCCGCCAGCCGGATCCCGTCCAAGCCGCCCCGCGCGCCCGCGCAGGCCAGCTGGGAGGCCATCAGGCCGCCGCTGGAGAACCCGACGGCGTAGACCGCGGCCGGGTCGACGCACAGCCGCTCGACGGCGATCCCGATGAGCCGCCGCAGGAACTCGGTGTCGCTGACCCCGCGCGCGGCCTCGTCCTCCGGCGCGGTGGTCCAGTGCGGCGCGGAGTCGGGCTGCACGACCACGAAGCCCTCGGCGTCGGCCTTGGCGCGCATGCCGCTGCGGGCGTCCTGCTCGTCCTTGTCGCTGAACGCGCCGTGCAGATCGATGACGAGCGCGCCGCCGGGGTCCGGGGCGCCGTCGGGCTTGTGCTGCACGACCGGCCACGCCGCCTCGGTGTGGTCGCCGGGCGGCGCGCAGCCCGGCGCCGCGGATGAGCTGATTGGGGTGGTCATGGCGAGCACGGCCAGGGTCGCAAGGGCGGCGCGGATGAGCACGGGGCGAGTCTGGCGGAGGAACCCGCGGCCGAGCGCGCGCCGCGAGCGGTTTCGCTCGTTAGTGTGGTGGGCCATGCGCGTTGCTCGGCCCAACACCGCGGACGGCGCGGGCGCGCTCGTCCTGCTGGCCGTCGACATCTGGTTCAACGCGGCGCTGCAACACCCGACGCCGCCGCTGGGCTGGTCGGTGGTGTTCCTGGCGGGCAGCACGCTGCCGCTGGCGTGGCGTCGGCACGCGCCGGTCGGGGTGCTGTGCGTGGTGGGCGGGTTCGCGCTGGCGGGCACGGTGCTCGGGCTCGCGATCAGCGAGGTGGGCGTGCTGATCGCGCTCTACACGGTGGGCGCGTGGCGGTCGCGGTGGGTCGCGGTGGGCTGCCTGGTCGCCTTCGGAGTGAGCAAGGTCGTCGCCGAGTTGGTGACGGGCTTCGCCCTGTCGTGGATCCCGGTGCTGGTGGTCCTGTACTGCACGGCGGTGGTGCTGGGCGACCAGCAGCGGGCCAACCGGGAGCTGGCCGCCCAGGAGCAGCAGGCCAGGGCGCGCCTGGCGACGGCGGCCGAGCGCAGCCGCATCGCGCGCGAGCTGCACGACGTGGTGGCCCACACGGTGAGCGTGATGGTGCTCTACGCCTCCGTGGCCCGCCGCGCGGTGCGCAGCGACCCGGCGCGCGCCGACGAGGCCTTGGCGCAGGTGGAGCAGTCCGGCCGGGAGAGCCTGGCCGAGCTGCGCAGGCTCTTGGGCGCGCTGCGCACCGAGCCCGCCGACCTCGCCCCGCACGCCAGCCTTGCCAACCTGGACGACCTCGTGGCGCGCTGCGCCGCGGCCGACCTCCCGGTGCGCCTGCGGGTCGAGGGGAACCGGCGGCCGCTGGCGGCCGGGGTGGAGCTGTGCGCGTACCGGATCGTCCAGGAGGCGCTGACCAACGCGGCCAAGCACGCCAACCCCAGCGAGGTGACCGTCGACTTGGCCTACCGCGACCGCGAGCTGCGCATCGATGTGCGCAACGACGGCCCCGGCCGGGCCGACGGCGACCCGGGCCACGGGCTGATCGGGATGCGGGAGCGGGCCGCCCTTGTGGGTGGTCACATCGACATCCATCATGGACCGAGCGAGTTCCGCGTCACCGCAACGCTCCCCTATCAGGGCTAATCCGTCCACTGTCGAGTGACAGCATCCGGTGGTGGGCGGCGGCCGGGACTACGCTCCGGCCACTATGGGCGCCCTCTCCGTTCTGCTCGCCGACGACCAGGCCCTGATGCGGACGGGCTTCCG
This sequence comes from Actinokineospora sp. NPDC004072, assembly GCF_053604195.1. NCBI lineage: Bacteria > Bacillati > Actinomycetota > Actinomycetes > Pseudonocardiales > Pseudonocardiaceae > Actinokineospora > Actinokineospora sp. NPDC004072. Next base: position 15,455 of record NZ_JBSGHB010000012.1, read on the forward strand.
GCTGATCCTGGAGGCCGAGCCGGACATCGAGGTCGCCGCCGAGGCGGGCGACGGCGAGCAGGCCGTGGCGCTGGCCCGCCTGCACCGCCCCGACCTGGTGCTGATGGACGTGCGGATGCCCAGGATGGACGGGATCGCCGCGACCCGGGCGCTGGCGGGCCCCGGGGTGGCCGACCCGATCCCGGTGCTGATCCTGACCACCTTCGACCTCGACGAGTACGTCTTCGACGCGCTGCGGGCAGGCGCGAGCGGCTTCCTCCTCAAAGACGTCCCGTGCGACCGCCTGGTCGACGCCGTGCGGATCGTCGCCGCGGGCGACGCCCTGCTCGCCCCCGCGGTGACCCGTCGGCTGATCCACCGCTTCGCCCGGTGCGCGCCGGTCCGGGTCGACACGGCCGCGGTGGCCTGCCTGACCCCGCGCGAGCGGGAGGTGCTGGTGCTCATGGCGCGCGGCATGTCCAACGCCGAGATCGCCGCCGAACTCGTCCTCGGCGCGACGACGGTGAAGACCCACGTCGGGCGGGTGCTGATGAAGCTGGACCTGCGCGACCGCGTGCAGGCGGTCGTCTTCGCCTACGAGCACGGCCTGGTCCGCCCCGAAGCCACCCTATGAGGAAATCCGCCCACAGGCGCGGACGAGGCCGGGAGGCCGCACGTCGGGTCGGCCCCTTGGCCGCCGCGGAAATTCGGCGGACCGGGGCCGCCTTCTGTAGTAGCTTCGCCGGTCGGCTGGCCCCCGCCCGGGGACCGCGTTGGGGGTGGCGAAATGGGACACGTGGAGGTCGCGCACGTCGAGTACCACCTGCCGGACGGGCGGGCGCTGCTCGACGACGTCTCCTTCCGGGTCGGCGACGGCGCCGTGTGCGCGCTGGTCGGCGCCAACGGCGCGGGCAAGACGACGCTGCTGCGGCTGATCGCCGGTGAGCTCAAGCCCGACGCGGGCGCGGTGACCGTCAGCGGCGGCCTGGGCGTCATGCCGCAGTTCGTCGGGTCGGTCCGCGACGAACGCACGGTGCGCGACCTGCTGGTGTCGGTCTCCCCGCCAGCGCTGCGCGCCGCGGCCAAGGCCGTCGACGACGCCGAGCTCGTGCTGATGGACCGCGACGACGAGGCCGCGCAGATGGCCTACGCCCAGGCGCTCAACGACTGGGTCGAGGCGCGCGGCTACGAAGCCGAGGTGCTGTGGGACAAGTGCACGATGGCCGCGCTGAGCATGCCGTACCAGAAGGCGCAGTGGCGCGAGGTGCGCACGCTCTCCGGCGGCGAGCAGAAGCGGCTGGTGCTGGAGGCCCTCCTGCTCGGCGGCGACGGCGTGCTGCTGCTCGACGAGCCGGACAACTACCTCGACGTGCCCGGCAAGCAGTGGCTGGAGCAGCGGCTGCGGGAGACCACGAAGACGGTCCTGTTCGTCTCCCACGACCGCGAGCTGCTGGCCAGGGCCGCCCAGAAGATCATCAGCGTGGAGTCCGGCAGCGGGGTGTGGGTCCACGGCGGTGGCTTCGAGACCTACCACCAGGCCCGCGAGGAGCGCTTCGAGCGGTTCGAGGAGCTCCGGCGGCGCTGGGACGACAAGCACGCCCAGCTGAAGAAGCTCGTCGCCGACCTGCGCCAGTACGCATCCCGCAGCGACGACATGGCCTCCCGCTACCAGGCCGCGCAGACGCGCCTGCGCAAGTTCGAGGAGGCCGGACCGCCCGCCGCCCCGCCGCGCCAGCAGAAGATCACCATGCGGCTGCGCGGCGGCCGCACCGGCGTGCGGGCGGTGACGTGCGCCGGACTGGAGCTGACCGGCCTGATGAAGCCGTTCGACCTGGAGGTCTTCTACGGCGAGCGGGTCGCGGTGCTCGGGTCGAACGGGTCCGGGAAGTCGCACTTCCTGCGGTTGCTGGCGGGGGAAGACGTCGCGCACAGCGGGATGTGGAAGCTGGGGGCGCGGGTCGTGGCCGGGCACTTCGCGCAGACGCACGCCCATCCGGAGCTGATGGGGCGGACGCTGGTGGAGGTCTTGTGGGACCACGGGATGGATCGTGGGGCGGCTATGGGGGTGTTGCGGCGGTACGAGCTGGATGGGCAGGGGGATCAGCTGTTCTCGCGCTTGTCCGGGGGGCAGCAGGCTCGGTTCCAGATCCTGCTGCTGGAGGTCGGCGGGGCTACGTTGCTGCTGCTGGATGAGCCTACGGATAACTTGGATCTTGCGTCGGCTGAGGCGTTGGAGCAGGGGTTGGCTGCTTATGCGGGGACTACTGTGGCGGTGACGCATGATCGGTGGTTTGCTCGGTCGTTTGATCGGTATTTGGTGTTTGGGGCGGATGGGGTGGTGCGGGAGGTTGATGAGCCGGTGTGGGATGAAGGGGTGGTTCGGCGGGAGCGGTGAGGTGTGATCTGGGCTTGGATTACGGCTCGCGGGTTGCGAGGGTGGTTCGGTGGGGTGGTTGCGCGGCTTGCGTGGTGGGTTCGATGGGGTGAACTCGCATTCGCGGGGACCCCTAAGCGAAACGCCGCTTGGGCGTGAAGGCGGTGAAGGCGGGCGGAGCCCGTTCACGCCCTGGCCAGTTTAGCGGCGTTTCGCTCCCCGCGAATGCGAGTCCACCCCATCGGACACTTGGGCGGGGGCGCGTGCGGTTGGGTGGGGCTTTGCTCCGCGCGAATGTGGGTCCTCCCCCATCGGACAGGCTTGGTGGGGCGCGTTGCTGTTTAGCGGGTTGCGCTCCCCGCGAATGTGGGTCTATCCCATCGGCGGCAGGGTTGGCTGGGGCGGTTGCTGTTTGGGTGGTGGGGCGCGTTGCTGGCTCGGGGGAGGGCGCGTTGCGGTTGGTGGGGGTGTTGCTGGTGGGGGCGTTGTGGCGGGAGGTGTTGGGGAGAGATCGTCTCGGCTTAGAGTGCTTGTGTGGGTGTGCGGCGGGCGGCGGTGGTTACTGCGGGGTTGACGTTGGTGGGGGCGGCGTTGGGGCTTGTGCGGGATGTTGTCATCGCTGCGGTGTTTGGGGCTGGGGCGGCTGTTGATGCGTTTCTGGTGGCTCAGGGGTTGATGAATCTCGTCCTCGGGTTGATTGCGGGGGCGTTGGCGAAGGCGGCGGTTCCGGTGGTGGCGCGGGCTGTTGATCGGGGGGAGGCGGCGGCGGGGGTGGCGAGTGTGCGGGCGGCGTTGGGGTTGTCGGGGGTCGTGTTGCTGGTGGGGGGTGGTGGGATGTGGGTTGGGGCGCCTGGGGTGGTGGGGGTGTTGGCGCCTGGGTTTGATGCCGCGACGGCGGAGGTGGCGGTGGGGGTGACGCGGGTTGTTCTGGTGGCGACGGTGTTGATCAGTGGGACGAATCTGCTCGCCGGGGCTGGGCAGGCGTTGGGGCGGTTCGCGCCTGCGGCGGTGCAGGGGGTGGGGTTCAACCTCGTCATGATCGCCGCGGCGGGGGTTGCGGGGCCCGTGTTCGGGGTGGGGGCGTTGGCGTGGGGGTTCGTGCTGGGGTCGGCGGTGCGGTTGGTGATCCAGGTGCCTGCGGTGCGGGCGGTGGTCGCGCGGCCGTGGCCGACGCTGCGGTGGGGGGATCCCGGATTGCGGGAGATGCTGCGGCTGCTGCCCGCCCTGCTGGTCGGCAGCGCCGCGGCCAACGTCAACACCCTGGTCGACCGGGCCGTCGCGTCGACCATCGGGGATGGGGCCATCGCGGCGGTCAACTTCGCCGCGCGGTTGGTGGCCACTGTGGACATGCTGGTGGTCGCCACCCTGCTGGCCGCCCTGTACCCGCGGCTGTCGGCGGCCGTCGGGCGGCGGGCGGAGCTGCGCGGGCTGGTGGAGCGGGGGATGGGGGCGCTCTCGGCCGTGCTGGCGCCGGTCGCGGTGGTGCTGGCGGTGGTGGCGACCGAGGTCGTCGCCGTGGTCTTCGGGCGCGGGGAGTTCGACGCCGCCGCGGTCGGGCTGACCGGGTCGGTGGCCGCGGTGCTCGCCGTCGGGCTGCCGGTGCTGGCCGTGCGGGAGGTCGCCGCGCGCACCGCGTACGCGCTGGGTGACGGCGGCATCGCGGTGCGTTCCGCCCTGGCGGCGATGGTGGTGAACGTGGTGGGCGACCTCGCGCTGGCCCCGGTGCTCGGGGTGACCGGCATCGCCGCGGCGACGGTGGCCAGCGGGGTCGTCGGCGCGGTCGTCGCCGTCCGCGGGCTGGCCAGGCGGCACGGGGCCGTGCCCGGGCTGCGCTCGACGGTCGGCGGCGTGCTGGTCGCGGGCGCGGTGGCCGCCGCGCTGGCGGTGGGCGCGCGTGCGCTGCTGTCCGGGGTGGGGGATATGCTGCTGGTCGCGGCTGTGGGGCTGATCACGCTGACCGGCTACCTCGCGGCGCTGCGCTTCGCCGCTCCGCGGCAGTTCCGGCTGCTCGCCGACCTCCCGCGGGAGGTGCTGCGCGGGCGCTGACGGGCGGCAGGGTACCCTTGACCGGTTGGGTCCGTCGTAGAGAGAAGATATCGGGAAATGCCACCGAAGCAGAAGAAGACGTTCGAGGCGACGCTCGAACTCGAAGCGGGCAACGCCGCCATGGTCGACCTGGGCAAGATGCTCGGCCCGACCGGCGCCAACACGCGAGCGATCAAGCTGGAGTACGACGAGGCCACCGCCGCCCAGCGCGGTGACATCGTCCCCGTCGTGGTGACCGTCTACGAGGACCGCAGCCACAGCCTGCGCCTGAAGACCCCCCCGACCTCCTTCCTGATCCGCAAGGCCCTGGGCGCCAAGTCCGGCTCGGCTACCCCCGGCCACAAGTCCGGCGGCACGCTGACCGCCGCGCAGGCGCGCGAGATCGCCGAGCGCAAGATGCCCGACCTGAACGCCACCACCATCGAGGCCGCCCTCAAGGTCGTCGCTGGCACCGCCCGCTCGATGGGCGTCACCGTCACCGACTGACAGGGTTCTTCGACGGACTTGCCAGGGGCGCCCCCCACCCGGGGGCGCCCCTTCCTCATGCCGTCGCGGTGAAGGCGTCGCCCACGGCGAGCCTGCCGGGGCGGACCACGGAGAACTTCACCCCGAACGCCACTCCGCCCGACTCGTGGCGGCGGTAGGCCGCCAGGGTGCGCAGCGGCTCCTTGCCGGTCTTCACCCCGTTCTCCTGGTCCACCGCGGTGACCACGCAGCGGATCGCGGGCTTGCAGAAGGCCAGCGCCGCCGTGCCCACCTCGGCGGCCAGCACCCGGTCCTCGCCGTACGGGCCACCCAGGTCGTCCACCACGATGTTGGGCCGGAACCGCGACATCGGCAGCGGCTCGGGCAGCCGGGTGTTGAGGTCGGCCAGCGACGACTCGGTCAGCACGTGCAGCGCGGCGCTGTCCGCCCAGCCCGAGGTGCCGGGGGTGGCGCCCTCGACCACCCGGTCGTGCTCGGGCGGCACCCGCACCAGCCTGCTCGGCGCGCCCAGCACCGTCGACAGCCACTCCGCGACGACCGCGCCCTGGTCGATGCCCCGGAAGTCCGCCGAGAACAGCCGCACCGGCGTGCGCGGGCCGGTGGTGTCCACCGCGACGACCACCGGCTCGACCCCGGGCGCCCGCAGGTGCAGTTCGTCGCCGCGGACCTCGGGGCGGATGACGGCCAGCCGGGGGTCGCGGCGCTGGCTGCGGAACACCCCGTCGAGCGTGGTCACCATGAACGACCGGTCGTGGCGCAGGCCCGCGGGGGTCAGCTCGCCGTCGGCGGCGGCGGGGGCGCAGCCCTTGATCGGGTAGGTGAACAGTCCCACGACGCTCGGCATGGGCAGAAAGCTAGCCTGGGCCAGGTGGACGACGCGCGGGCATTGCGGGCGAAGATGTACGGCGAGGACGACCTCAGCTCCCTCCCCGTCTTCGCCGGGGGGTTCATCAACTACGGCTACTGGCGGGGCATCCCGCTGGAGCCGCCGATCAGCGCCGAGCGCAGGGTGGCCAGCCAGCTCGCCCTCTACCGGCTGATCTACGCCGACCTCGCGGGCCTGCGGGTGCTGGAGGTCGGCCCAGGGACCGGCGTCGGCCCGGGGTGGGCCTTCGCCGAGTGCGGCCCGGCCGAGCTGCACGGCGTCGACCTGCACCCCGAGCAGGTGCAGCGGTGCGCCGAGCGCAACGCCGACGCGATCGCCGCCGCAGCGGGCCGGTTCACCTTCCGCCAGGGCGCCGCCGACGCGCTGCCGTTCCCCGACGGCGCCGTCGACGCGGTGGTCTCCCTGGAGGCCGCCCAGCACTTCGACGACCTCGCCGGGTTCGCCCGGGAGGCCCACCGGGTGCTGGTCGGCGGCGGGCGGCTCAAGGTCACCACCTTCTTCGCCCCCGACCCGGCCACCCGCGGCTCGCTCCCGGCGCTGCTGGAGCCCTTCGCCGAGGGCGTGGACCGCGAGCACGCGCTGCCGGACTTCCTCGCCGACCTCGCCGCGGCCGGGTTCACCGAGGTCGCCGCGGAGTCCATCGGCGAGCACGTCTGGCCCGGCCTGGACGCCTGGGTCGCCCAGCTCGGCGAGCCCGAGGGCAGCTGGCCCCGCCGCTACCTGCCCGCGTGGCGCGACGGGCTGCTCGACTACTACGTCGTCACCGCGCGCAAGGTGGGGTGAGGGGTGCAGAGCCTCGACATCGCGGCCGCCCGCGCGGTGCTGGCCGCCCAGCCGTTCAGCCGCCTACTCGGCGCCCGGATCACCGCCTTCGGCGACGGGACCGCGGTCCTGGAGCTGGACATCGGCGACGACCTGCGCCAGCAGCACGGCTTCGTGCACGGCGGCGTGCTGAGCTACCTGGCCGACAACGCCCTGACCTTCGCCGCCGGCACGGCGGCGGGGGCGAACCTGGTCACCTCCGGCATGACGATCGACTACCTGCGCCCCGCCGTCGGCACGACCCTGCGCGCCCGCGCATCGGTCGTGCGCGCGGGCCGCACCCGGGTGGTCTGCCGCTGCGAGGTGACCGCGGTCGACGATGCGGGCGAGGAGACGCTATGCGCGGTCGCCCAGGGGGCTGTCGCGGTGGTGTGAGGTCGTGACGGTGTAGGCGGCGGGGTCGAAGGCCCGGATGCGCTCGCGCATCCGGCCGGTCGACCACGGCCAGCTGAAGCTGTTGCGCCCGTTGACGTCGAGGTAGTAGCTGGAGCAGCCGCCCGCGTTGTAGACCGTGGTCGCCAGCGCCGCCTGCACCTGCGCGTCGTAGGCGGCCTGGACCTCCGGCCGGACGTCCACACTGGACCACCCGCCCGCGCGCATCTGGCGCAGCGCGTCCATCACGTACGCCAGCTGCGCCTCCAGGACCATGAACGCCGAGGAGTGCCCGGTCCCCAGGTTCGGGCCGAGCAGCAGGAAGGCGTTGGGGAAGCCGCTCACCGCCGTCCCGAGGTAGGCGCTCGGGCTGCCCCGCCAGCGCTCGGCCAGCGAGTGCCCGGCGGCGTCGAACACCCGCCCGGCCAGCGGCATGTCGAGGATGCGGAAGCCGGTGCCGAGGATGATGCAGTCCACATCCGACCGCGACCCGTCGGCGCCGACCACGGTCGAGCCCTCGACCGCCCGCACCGCGTGCGGGTGCACCCGAACGTTCGGCATGGTCAGCGCCGGGTAGTAGTCGTTGGAGAACAGCAAGCGCTTGCAGCCCAACGTGTAGTCCGGGGTCAGCGCCCGGCGCAGCCGCGGGTCGCGCACGGTCGCCAGCAGGTGCGCCCGGCCCACCACCTGGACCGCGCGCAGGACGGCCGGGTGCCGGAAGCCGACCCCGAGCGCCTCCATCGCCAGGTACTCCGCCGACCGCAGCGCCCGCTGCAAGGCCGGGAAGCGGCGCAGCAGGTACCGCTCCACGCGCGGGACGTGGTGGTCGGGCTTGGGCAGCACCCACTGCGCGGTGCGCTGGAAGAGGTCGAGCGAGGCCACCTGCGGCTGGATGCGCGGCACGAACTGCACCGCGGACGCCCCGGTGCCGACCACGGCCACCCGCTTGCCGCGCAGGTCGTAGCCGTGGTTCCACCACGCCGAGTGGAACACCTCGCCGGGGAAGTCCAGCAGGCCGGGCAGGTCCGGGATCAGCGGCTCGTGCCACGGCCCGGCCCCCGCGACCACCACGCGCGCGGTGAACCGACCGCGCGTGGTCTCCAGGACCCAGCGCCCCAGCGCGCCGTCCCACTGCGCCCGGGTCAGCTCGGCGCCGAACCGCACGTGCGGCAGGACGCCGCCGCGCCCGGCCACCTCCCGCAGGTACGCCAGGATCTCCGGCTGGCGGGCGAAGGCCCGCGTCCACCCCGGGTTGGGGGCGAAGGAGTACGAGTAGAGCGCCGAGGGCACGTCGCAGGCGCAGCCCGGGTAGGTGTTCGCCCGCCACGTCCCGCCCACGCCGTCGGCCTTCTCCAGCACCACGAAATCGCGCATGCCCTCACCGAGCAGCTTCACCGCGGCGCCGATGCCCGACGCGCCCGCGCCGATGATCACCACGTCGTGGTCGGTCACACCATCTCCTCGGCGGCCAGGGGGAGCGCGCGGCGGCCGGTGCGCAGCGCCGTCTCCAGCACGTGCAGGGAACGCCCGCGCGCCATCGGGTTCGGGCCGATCGCGGCCAGGTCCTCGGGGCCGGGCACGAGCCGCAGCACCGGCACCCCGCGCGCCCGCAAGGCGTCGACCTCGTGGTCGAGCCGCGCGGCCAGGTACCGGCGCAGGGGATCGCGGCCCGCGGCCATCGGGGCGAGCACGACCACCTCGTCCACGTCCGCGACCAGGTCGGCCGAGGTGGGGGAGAACGCGCCGCCGTCGATGTAGCGCCTGCCGCCCACCGCGACCGGCGGCAGCCAGCCGGGGATCGCCCACGACGCCCGCAGCGCCTGGTCGACCGTCGCGGCGGGGGCTCCCGGTGCGCCGAAGGCGACCCGTTCGCCCGCGTCGACGTCCACCGCCACCAGCCAGGCCGCGGGGTGCGGCAGCCAGCCGTCCGGGCACAGCCGCCCGGCCAGCGCGGTGAAGCGGCCCGCGTCGCCGCGCCCGACCGGCAGCAGCCCGCTCATCCGGGTCGGCCACGGCAGGTCGCGCCTGCCCGCCAGGCGGGGCGCGGTGAGCCGGGGCGCGGGCCGCGGCGGCAGCGGCGGGGGCGCGGCGGCCAGGTGCGCGACGAGCGCGGGATGCGCACCCGGCTTGCGCAGCCAGGCGTCGAGCAGGTCGGCGGTGCCCAGCCCGCAGGCCAGCGCGGTGGCGAACTCCGCGCCCGCCGACGTGCCGACCAGCGCGTCGGCGGCGCGGGCGTCCCAGTCGAGCGCCTGCTCGACGGCGATCAGCGTCCCCAGCGCCCAGGCGGCCCCCAGGGTGCCGCCGCAGCCGATGACCAGTCCCCTGCGCACGCGGACCTCCTTGGATACCGGGAGGTTCCGGAGACTAGCAGTATTACGTACTCGTGGGTAGGTTCAGCGGGCGAGCGCCGTCGCCACCTCGTCCGGGCCCGGCATGGCCGCGATCTCGGCGGCCACCCGCGCCGCCGCGGCCCGGGCCCCGGCGTCGGCCAGCAGCGCGCCGGCGGCCTCGCCGATGGCCGCCGACGTGGCCTCCGCGCCCTTCAGCGCCCGGCCGATGCCCGCACCGGACACCGCGTCGGCGTTGATGAACTGGTCGGCCCCCTGCGGCAGGAACAGCTGCGGCAGCCCGGCGGCGAGGGCGCCCAGCGTGGTGCCGGAACCGCCGTGGTGCACGACGAGGTCGGCGTGCGGCAGCAGGTCGGCCTGCGGCACCCAAGACAGCACGGTGACCGCCTCCGGCAGGTCCCGCAGCTCGTCGGCGTCGACCACCGGGCCTGCGGCGACCAGCACGTTCACCGGCAGCGCGGCGAGCCCGTCGATGGCGGTGCGCAGCACCTCCAGGTTGCCGAACGCGGTGCCCAGGGTCAGGTACACCAGCGGGCGCTCGTGCGCGGCGACCCACGCGGGCAGCTCGCCGGGCTCGGCGAAGGCGACCGGCCGCAGCGGCATCCGCGCGGGCGCCAGGTGCTCCTGCAGGGAAGCCGGGTAGATGTCGAGGTAGGTGTCCTTCTGCAGCAGCGGGTCGGCGGTCAGGTCGACGCCGTTGTCGGCGGCCACGGCGGTGAGCAGGTCGACCAGGTGCGGGAACAGCTCGGTCGCCGTGCCCCGGCCGATGCCGTGGCTGATCGCGGGCACCCCGCGGGCCTTGGCCGCGATCGCCGCGCCCGGGTTGGCGATCTCGTAGATGACCAGGTCGGGGCGGTCGCGGTCGAGCACGGCGCCGATGTCGCGGGCGAACAGCCGCGGCAGCACGTCGCCGAAGACCCGGGTGATGGCCTCGCGCAGCGCCGGGTCGGCCGGGTTGGTCCGGTCGATCTCGACGCCCACGGCGCTCGCGGCCTGGCCGAACGCCTCGCGCATGCTCATGCCCGCCAGGATCGGCTCGGTGCCGAGCTTGGCCAGCAGCGGCTGGAAGTCCGGACCGGTGGCGTAGCTGACCCGCTCGCCGCGGGCGACCATCGCGCGGGCGAGGGGCAGCAGGGGATAGGTGTGTCCGTACGCGGACAGGGAGGTGAAAAGAACGTGCACCCGGCCAACAGTAGGGATCTTCAACCGGTCGCGCGCGGAAGTTCCCGAACCCGGAGCTGGTAGGCGCTTTCCGTTGTGGCGACAACTGTTCCGGCCAGATCGGTCAGCGTCGCGGCCAGCGTGAACTCGGCCCGGCCGTGCTCCTCGGCCGCGGCCCGGATCGCCTCGATGCCTTCCAGCGCGGCCTCGGCGAGCACGTCTGTGCGCGCGGGCTTGGTGAAGTCGATGCGGACGTTCTTCACCACCGGGTAGAACCGGGTCAGGTCGAAGGAGGGCAGGCAGATCCCGCCGCCGAGCACCTCGGCCACGGTGAACAGCACCCCGGCGTACATCGTGCCGATGTGGTTGCCGTTGCCCGCCAAGGGAACCCGGCAGACGATGCGGCCCGGCTCCAGCACGACCGCGCGCACCCCCATCCGGTGCGCCTGCGGGACCAGTTGCGCCAGCGCGGCGTTGAAGGCGTCCCGGTGGGTCACCGCAGGGCGGGCGGCAGGTCGGCAGGCGCGCCGACGGGCCAGGCCAGCGGGTCCGGGCCCAGCGCGGCCAGCTCGCGGACCTGGAGCGCGCACCACGGCGAGATCGGCCGGGTGCCCGCCAGCACGGCGTCGGCGAAGGGCTGCCACGCCACCCACTCCACGGCGTCGACCTCCTCCGGGTTGGGCGCGACCACCCCGTCGGTGACCACCCGGTACACCGGGCACATCTCGTTCTCCACCACGCCGTTGGCCATCTCGGCGCGGTAGCGGAAGCGGGGGAGCACCAGGTCGATCTTGGTGCTGCCGATCAGCCCGAGCTCGTCGGCCAGCCGCCGGGCCACGGCGGTGGCCGGGGCCTCGCCGGGGGCGGGGTGCCCGCAGCAGGAGTTGGTCCACACCGCGGGCCAGGTCGGCTTGTGCGCGGCGCGGCGGGTCAGCAGGAACTCCCCGCGCTGGTTGAACACGTAGCTGGAGAACGCCAGGTGCAGCGGGGTCTCCCGGTGGTGCACATCGGCCTTGGGCGCGGTGCCCACGGCCGCCCCGGACTCGTCCAGCAGCACGACTTCCTCGGTCACCCGGACCACCCTGCTACACCGGCTGCGCCGAGGCAACCGAGCCCGCCGCGGCTCCACCCCATCCGGTGATCATCGGACCAGCCTGCGCACGCCCTCGGTCAGCTCGGCCGGGTCGGCGGTGGCGGCGAAGGTCAGCCGCAGGTGGTCGGCGGGCTCGGCCGGGTAGAACCGGGTGCCCGCGCTGACCGCGACCCCGCGCCCGCGGGCGGCGGCGGCCACAGCGGCGGCGTCCTCGCCCGGGGCCAGCCGGACCCACAGGTGCAGGCCGCCGGTCGGCACGCGGTCGACCGCCCACCGCCCGCACTCCGCGCGCACGGCGGCGACCAGCGCGGCGCAGCGCTCCTGCAGGGCGCCGGACAGCGCCCGCAGGTGCCGGTCCCAGCCGGGGGAGCTGAGCACGTCGACGGCGGCCTCCTGCAGCGGGCGGGCGACGAAGAAGTCGTCGACCAGCCGGGCCGCGCGCATCCTGGCCATCACCGGGCCGCGGGCGGTGATGGCCCCGATGCGCAGGCTCGGGGCGGTGGCCTTGGTCAGCGAGGACACGTGCACGACCGTGCCGTCGCGGTCGTCGGCCAGCAGGGGGCGGGAGACCGGGCCGCCATGGCCGAGGTGGCGGGTGACGTCGTCCTCCAGCACGAACGCGCCCGCCGCCCGCGCGGCGTCCAGCACGGGGCGGCGGCGCTCGGCGGCCAGCACCGCGCCGGTCGGGTTGTGGTGGGTGGGCTGGCAGTAGAGCAGCCGCGCCCCGGTCATGGCGAACGCCTCGGCGAGCAGGTCCGGGCGCAGGCCGTCGGCGTCGACCGGGACCGGCACCGGGCGCAGGCCCGCGGCCCGGGCGGCGGCCAGCGCGCCGGGGTAGGTGGGGCAGTCCACCAGCACCGGGCTGCCGGGCGCGGCGATGGCGCGCAGGGCGATCGACAGCGCGCTCTGCCCGCCCGCGGTGATCAGCACGTCGTCGGGGCCGACGTCGGCCCCGGTCGCGGCGGCGAACGCGGTGCGCAGCGCGAGCAGCCCGGCGGCGGGGGCGCGGTCCCAGGCGTTGGGCCGCCGGGCCGCGCGGGCCAGCGCCGTGCTGAGCAGGCGGACCGGTTGCAGCGCGGGGTGCGGGTAGCCGCCGTCGAGCCGGATCGCGCCCTCGGGGGGCGGGCCGAGGGCGTCGGTGAGCGAGCCGGTGTCGACCGAGCGGTCGGCGAGGGCGACGGTCTGCCAGCCGGTGTCGACCGGGGTCCTGGGCTGCCGGGCGGCCGCGTAGGTGCCGCTGCCGGGCCGGGTGACCACCACGCCCTCGGCGGCCAGCTGGGCGATCACGCGCGCCACGGTCACCGGGCTGACCTGGTGCTCACGCACCAGCTCCCGGCTCGACGGGAGCCGGTCGCCCGGGCGCAGGCCGCGGACAAGCGCCCGCAGGGCACCCGCCAGCTGGTCCACACTGCTATCGTCTGACATGAGAGATCACGATAGCGCTACTACTGCCGGCCTGGTACCGCTCCTGGATGTCGCCGCGCTGCGTGCCGACACGCCGGGGTGCTCCACCGTCAACCACCTCAACAACGCGGGCTGCGGCCTGATGCCCGCTCCTGTGCTGTCCGCGGTGCTCGACCACGTGCGCCTGGAAGCGCAGATCGGCGGGTACGAAGCCGCGGCGGCCCGGGCCGAGCAGGTCAGGGAGTTCTACGCCCGGATCGCCGAGCTGATCAACGCCCGGCCGGAGAACATCGCGTTCTCCGGAAGCGCTACCCATGCCTTCGCCACCGCGCTGTCGGCCATCCCGTTCCAGCCGGGCGATGTCATCCTGACCACCCGCAACGACTTCGTCTCCAGCCAGATCGCGTTCCTGTCCCTGCGCAAGCGGATGGGCGTGGAGGTCGTGCACGCCCCCGACCTGCGCGAAGGCGGGGTCGACCTGGACGCGATGGCCGCGCTGATCCGCGCGCGCCGCCCCCGGCTGGTCACCGCGACCCACATCCCGACCAACTCCGGCCTCGTCCAGCCGGTCGCCGAGATCGGCGCGCTGTGCCGGGCGGCCGGGGTGCTGTACCTGGTGGACGCCTGCCAGTCGGTCGGCCAGCTCCCGGTGGACGTCGCGGCGATCGGCGCGGACCTGCTCACCGCGACCTGCCGCAAGTTCCTGCGCGGCCCGCGCGGCACCGGCTTCCTCTACGTCTCCGACCGCGTGCTGGAGGCGGGCTACGAGCCGCTGTTCGTCGACATGCACGGCGCCCGCTGGACCGCGCCCGACCGCTACGAGCCCGCGCCGACCGCGGTCCGGTTCGAGGAGTGGGAGTTCCCCTACGCCTCGGTCCTCGGGTGCGCGGAGGCCGCCCGCTACGCCCTGGGCGTCGGCATGGCGGCCATCGGCGAGCGCACCCCCGCGCTGGCCGCCCGGCTGCGGGACGGCCTCGCGGCGATCCCCGGCGTCCGGGTGCTCGACCGCGGCGCGCGGTTGGGCTCGCTGGTCACCTTCGAGATCGGCGGATGGGCCCCGCAGGCGTTCAAAGCGGCGATGGACGCCCGCGGCATCAACTCCGCGCTCAGCCTCCGCGAGTTCGCCCAACTCGACTTCGCCGACAAGGACGTCGAATGGTGCCTGCGGCTCTCGCCGCACTACTACAACACAGAATTGGAAATCGATGAGGCCGTCGCCGCGGTAGCCGAACTCGCGGCCTGAAAGGGATACGGCGGTGGCCGCAGGATTGCGGCCACCGCCGTCGAGCCCGCGTGGGCCGGTGCAGGGAGCCCGCGACCTTCGCCCTCGGTCAGGTCGGCGGGCAGCGGCCCAGCGCGATGATCGCCAGTATTTGTTAACGCGCGTGAACCCGGCAAGGCGCAGTTTTGAACAGATCGTTCCCACTTCGCCGTCTGAGCTGGTAGCCCGGTGTAATGGCACCAGGTCGGGCCATTGCGCGGGGGCCACCTGTTGCCCTCGCGGTGTGATCACTGCCACGATGCAGTCACGCGGTCTGCCATTGGGCTCGTGCTGATCCTTTGGGGAGGGGTACCCGCATGCGTGAGCTGTCGGTCGACCGGCTGCGCGAGCTGGTGGACGCCGGGCGGGTCGACACGGTGCTCGTCGCCATGACCGACATGCAGGGGCGGTTGCAGGGCAAGCGGTGCGGGGCCCGGTACTTCCTGGAGGAGGTGCTCGCCCACGGCACCGAGGCCTGCGACTACCTCATGGCCGTCGACGTCGAGATGACCCCCGTCGCCGGGTACGCCACCTCGTCCTGGGACCGCGGCTACGGCGACTTCCTCCTCCAGCCCGACCTCGCCACCCTGCGCATGGTCCCCTGGCACGAGGCCACCGCGATGGTCCAGGCCGACGTGCTCAACCTCGACGGCACGCCGGTGGCCCCGTCGCCGCGGCAGGTGCTGCGCCGCCAGCTCGACCGGCTCGCCGAGCGCGGCCTGGCCGCCTACGTCGGCACCGAGCTGGAGTTCATCCTCTTCGAGGACACCTACGAGGACGCCGCCCGCCTCGGCTACCGCGGCCTCACCCCGGCCAACCAGTACAACGTCGACTACTCGCTGCTCGGCACCGGCCGCGTCGAGCCGGTGCTGCGCGCGATCCGCAACGGCATGACCGGCGCGGGGATGTACGTCGAGTCGGCCAAGGGCGAGTGCAACCCCGGCCAGCACGAGATCGCCTTCCGCTACACCGACGCGCTCACCACCTGCGACAACCACGCCGTCTACAAGACCGGGGCCAAGGAGATCGCGGCCCGCCACGGGCGCAGCCTGACCTTCATGGCCAAGGTCGACGAGCGGGAGGGCAACTCCTGCCACATCCACATGAGCCTGCGCCGCGACGACAAGCCGCTGCCCGACGCCGACTTCCGCGCCTTCCTCGCGGGCCAGCTCGCCTGCCTGCGCGACTTCACCGCCTTCTACGCGCCCAACATCAACTCCTACAAGCGCTACGCGGTCGGCTCCTTCGCCCCGACCGCCATCGCGTGGGGGACCGACAACCGCACGTGCGCGCTGCGCGTCGTCGGGCACGGCCGCTCCAAACGGGTCGAGAACCGGGTGCCCGGCGGCGACGTCAACCCCTACCTCGCCGTGGCCGCGATGGTCGCCGCCGGGCTGCACGGCATCGACGGCGGCCTCGACCTGGAAGCGGAGTTCCAGGGCAACGCCTACGCCTCCGACAAGCCGCGGGTGCCCACCACCCTGCGCGCCGCGGCCGAGGCCCTCGACGCCAGCGCCGTCGCGCGCGCCGCCTTCGGCGACGACGTGGTCGAGCACTACCTCAACGCGGCGCGGGTCGAGCTGGCCGCCTTCGACGCCGTGGTCACCGACTGGGAGCTGGCGCGTGGCTTCGAGCGTCTCTGAGCCCGCCGGGGCGCCCCCGGTCATCGGGATCACCACCTACCTGGAGCACGCGACGTTCGGGATCTGGGAGACCGAGGCGGCCGTGGTGCACCGCGCCTACGTCGAGGCCGTGCGCGCCGCGGGCGGCAACGCCGTGCTGCTGCCGCCGATCGGGGACTGGCGCGCCGAGACCGTCGGCTGGCTCGACGGGCTGGTCCTCTCCGGCGGGGCCGACATCGACCCGGCCCGCTACGGCCAGGCGCCGCACCCGACCACCGGCACCCCGCAGCCGCTGCGCGACGCCGCCGAGTTCGCCCTGACCGAGGCCGCGCTGGCCATCGACCTGCCGCTGCTGGCCGTGTGCCGGGGGATGCAGGTGCTCAACGTCGTGCTCGGCGGCACCCTGCACCAGCACACCCCCGAGCGCACCGGGACCACCGACCACCAGCCCGAGGTGGCGATGTACGGCAAGACCGAGGTCGAGCTGACCCCGGGCAGCAGGCTGGAGTCGATCCTGGGCAAGCGCGTGCAGGTCGCCTGCCACCACCACCAGTCGCTGGACCGCATCGGCGCGGGGATCAAGGTCACCGCCAGGGCGGCCGATGGGACGGTCGAGGGGATCGAGCTGCCCGCGTCCCGGTTCGCCGTGGGCGTGCAGTCGCACCCCGAGCAGAACACCGACGACACCCGCCTGTTCGCCGCGCTGGTCAAGGCGGCGGCCAGCAGGCGGGCCGAGGGCGGGAGGGCCGAGCGCTGACCGCACACGCCGTGCGCGACCCGGCGACCGAGGAGGTCATCGCGGCCGTCGAGCTGGCCTCGGTCGAGCAGGCCGACGCCGCCATCGCCCGCGCCGCCGCCGCGTTCGGGGCCTGGCGCGCCGTCGCCCCGGCCGACCGGGCCCGGCTGCTGCGCCGCTTCGCCGAGGCCGTGGACGCCGACCTGGAGCACCTGGCCGCCACCGAGGTCCGCAACGCCGGGCACACCATCGGCAACGCGCGCTGGGAGGCGGGCAACGTCCGCGACGTGCTGCACTACTACGCCGCCGCCCCCGAGCGCCTCAGCGGGCAGCAGATCCCGGCGCCGGGCGGGCTGGCGGTGACCTTCCACGAGCCGCTGGGCGTGGTCGGGGTGATCGCGCCGTGGAACTTCCCCATGCCCATCGCCGCGTGGGGGTTCGCGCCCGCGCTCGCCGCCGGGAACACCGTGGTGCTCAAGCCCGCCGAGGCGACCCCGCTGACCGCGCTGCGGCTGGCCGAGCTGGCGCGCGCGGCGGGCATCCCCGAGGACGTGTTCCAGGTGCTCCCCGGGGCCGGGCCGGTGGTGGGGCGGCGGTTCGTGACCAACCCGCTGGTGCGCAAGGTGGTCTTCACCGGGTCGACCGCGGTGGGCAAGCAGGTGATGGCCGGGTGCGCCGAGCAGGTCAAGCGGGTCACGCTGGAGCTGGGCGGCAACAGCGCCAACGTCGTCTTCGCCGACGCCGACCTGGCCAAGGCGGCCGCGACCGCGCCGATGGCGGTGTTCGACAACGCCGGGCAGGACTGCTGCGCGCGCTCGCGCATCCTGGTGCAGCGGACGGTCTACGACCGGTTCCTCGAACTGCTGGAGCCCGCGGTCAAGGCGGTCGTCGTCGGGCCGCCCGCCGAGGAGCGCACCCAGATGGGGCCGCTGATCACCGCCGAGCACCGGGCCCGCGTGCAGTCCTATGTGGAGGAGTCGGCGGTCGCGTTCCGCGGCTCCGCGCCCGATGGCCGCGGGTACTGGTTCCCGCCGACCGTCCTCACCGGACTCCCGTCCGACCACCGAGCGGTGGTCGACGAGGTGTTCGGACCGGTCGTGGCCGTGCTGCCGTTCGACGACGAGGACGACGCCATCCGGCAGGCCAACGCCACCGAATACGGGTTGTCGGGATCGATCTGGACGCGCGATGTGGGCCGGGCGCTGCGTGTGGCGCGTGGAATCGATGCGGGCAACCTGTCGGTCAACTCGCACTCGTCGGTGCGCTACTGGACGCCCTTCGGGGGGTTCAAGCAGTCGGGGTTCGGCCGCGAGCTGGGGCCGGACGCGGTTGCGTCGTTCACCGAGGTCAAGACCGTGTACCTGGATGCGGAGGGCTGAATGGGCAGGCTGGATGGCCGGGTGGCGGTCGTCACCGGCGGGGCCAGCGGCATCGGGCTCGCCTCGGTGCGCAGGCTGGCCGACGAGGGCGCGCGGGTCGTCGTCGGCGACGTCGACGCCGAGGGGGGTGCGGCGGCGGCCGCGGAGGTCGACGGGCTGTTCGTGCGCACCGACGTCACCGTCGAGGCCGAGGTGGCCGCGCTGTTCCAGACCGCCGTCGACCGATTCGGCGGGCTGGACGTGGCCTTCAACAACGCGGGCATCTCCCCGCCCGAGGACGACTCGATCCTGTCGACCGGGCTGGACGCCTGGCACCGGGTGCAGCAGGTCAACCTGACCTCGGTCTACCTGTGCAGCAAGCACGCCATCGGGCACATGCGGGCGCGCGGGCGCGGCTCGGTGATCAACACCGCGTCGTTCGTGGCGGTGATGGGGGCGGCGACCTCGCAGATCTCCTACACCGCGTCCAAGGGCGGGGTGCTGGCGATGAGCCGCGAGCTGGGGGTGCAGTTCGCGCGGGAGGGCATCCGGGTCAACGCGCTGTGCCCGGGGCCGGTGAACACCCCGCTGCTGCAGGAGCTGTTCGCCGCCGACCCCGAGCGGGCCGCGCGGCGGCTGGTGCACATCCCGCTGGGCCGCTTCGCCGAGCCGGAGGAGATCGCCGCCGCCGTGGCGTTCCTGGCCTCCGACGACTCCTCCTTCATCACCGCGTCGTCGTTCCTGGTCGACGGCGGGATCTCCGGCGCTTATGTCACTCCGCTCTGACCCCGACCCCCTCGCCGACGCGCTGCTGCGGCCCGTCCGGGCGGGCAACGCCTTCGAGGAGACCCTGGCGCGGCTGCTGCAGGCCATCCGGCTGGGCCTGGCCGCGCCGGGGGAGCGGCTGCCGCCCGAGCGCGACCTCGCCGCGCGGCTGGGCGTCAGCCGGGTGACCCTGCGCGAGGCCCTGCACGCCCTCCAGGAGGCGGGCTACGTGGAGAGCAGGCGCGGCCGCTACGGCGGCACGTTCGTCCGCTCCCTGCGCCCGACCCACCCGACCCCGCCTGCGCCCGCGTTCGCCGCGGACGTGGAGGACGTCATCACCCTGCGGCACGTCCTGGAGACGGGCGCCGCCGAAGCCGCCGCCGCCCGCGCCCTCGACCCGACCACCCGCCGCCACCTGCGCGCCCGCCTCGCCGAGTGCACCGGCGCCCCGGTGGCCGAGTACCGCCGCCGCGACGCCCGCCTGCACCTGGCCGTCGCCGCCGCGGCCGCCGCCCCCTCCCTGACCGCCGCCGTCGCCGACCTCCGCGCCCGCTTGGACGCCCTCCTCGACGCCATCCCCCCGATGGCCACCAACATCGACCACTCCGACGACCAGCACCGAGCTGTGATAGACGCCATCCTCGACGGCGACCCCCACGCAGCCCGCACCGCGATGGCCGAGCACCTGGCGGGAACGGCCGCCCTCCTCCGCGGCTTCCTCACCTGACCCCGGCCGCCCGCAGCACCGGAGCCCACCGGTGCCTTATCTTGGCGGGGTCGGACGTAGCGAACGAGGGGGTGACCGCGGTGGACCAGCCGCCCTCCCGCCGCACCCACCCCCCGACACCCCCCACTCACCGCCCACCCCACCGCCTCCCCCCGGAGCACCCCCGCAACGGCTCCCCTCACCCACCGCGCAGGCCGGGCGCCGCGTATCCGGAGCCAGTTGACAGCGGTGTGAATGGGGTGGGCCCGAACGGCGCTCCCTCGCCTCCGGGCGGGCGGAGGTTGAACGGTGCTTCGCGCCCGGATGTTGATGGGTTCGGCGGGAATGGTGCCCCGCCTGCTGGGATGGGGCGAGGGCCGAACGGCGTGCCTGTCGCGGGTGGGCAGCGGGGGCTGAACGGTGTTTCGCGCCCGGACAGGGTTGATGGGTTCGGCGGGAATGGTGCCGCGCCTGCCGGGGCGGGGCGAGGGGCGAACGGCACGCCCCTGCCGGGTGGGCAGCGGCCGCTGAACGGCGTTTCGCGGCCGGACGCGGTTGATGGGTTCGGCGGGAACGGTGCACCTGCTCCCGGTGGGCAGCGAGGGGTGGATAGGGCTTCGCGGCCGGGGGTGGGGCCAGGGGCGAACGGGGTCCCCCGCGGGGGTGGAATGCGCGGGGTCGATGGTGCTCCGCGGGCGGAGGGTGCGGTTCGGGGTGATGGGGGTCGTGGGCCGGGGGGTGGGCCGCGTTCCATCGGGGGGCCGAGGGGGGCTGGCGGGTTCGCGCCGAACGGTTACCGGGCGGCCGACTCGAATGGCCTGAACGGGTCTTCGGCTGCGGTGGACGTGAATGGGGTGCCTGCTCGGTTCGGGGGCACGCTGGATGTTCCGGCTGACGCGCCCACCGAGTACATCCGGCCCGTTGAGCCGCCTACCGAGGTCATCCGGTCTGTCCCGCGGCGGGCGGTTCCCGTTGATCCGCCGACGGACTTCGTTGAGCCCGAGTACGACGACTACGCAGACGACGACTACGACGACGATTACGAAGACGACGACTACCCCGACGAAGCCCCCCGCAAGGCAAGCGCGGGTGCGGTCGTCATTCGGTCCATCGGCGAGTTGATGGTCACCGCTGGTCTGGTCATCCTCCTCTTCGTCGTCTACGAGGTCTGGGTGACCGACTTGATGTCGGCCCAGAAGCAGGCCGACGTCACCGCCGATCTCGAACGGCAGTGGGAGGCCGCGCCTGACGACCCCGAGCGGGAGCAGAAGTTCGAGTTCGCCGACGGGGAGGGGATCGCGAAGCTGTACATCCCCGTCTTCGGGCCCGACTACCACTTCACGATCGTCGAGGGCACCTCGGCGGCCAACCTCGAGGTCGGGCCGGGGCACTACACGAAGTCCGCGGCGCCGGGGCAGCCCGGCAACTTCGCGGTCGCGGGGCACCGGGTCGGCAAGGGGGCGCCGTTCAACGACCTCGACCTGCTCAACCCGTGCGACGCGATCGTCATCGAGACCAAGACCGACTGGTACGTCTACCGGATGCTGCCCACCGCCGACCTGCCCGCCGACCCCGCGGACCCGCGCTGCAAGGGCGTCGAGGAGCAGACCGGGCCGTACGCCGCCGCCGTCGGCCGCCGCATCGTCACCCCCGACAAGGGCGAGGTCGTCCTCCCCGTCCCGGGCAACGCCGAGGCCCAGGTGCCGGAGGGCCAGCTCAAGCGCATGCTGACGCTGACCACCTGCCACCCCAAGTTCTCCAACGCCCAGCGGATGATCGTGCACGCCATCCTGGTCCGCGAGCAGCCCAAGGGCGACGACCTCCCCCCGGAGTTGACCGAATGAGGACCGCGATCGTCACCGGCGGCACCGGTGGGCTCGGCAGCGCCGTGACCGCCGCCCTCCTCGACGACGGCTGGCGCGTCGTCGTCCCGTGGATCGCCGAGGCGGAGCTGGGCAGGCTGCCCGGCAGCGACCGGCTGGTGGCCCACCGCGCCGACCTGTTCACCGAGGACGGGGCCGCCGCGTGCGCCGCGCTGGCCGCGGGTGACCCGGCCGCGCCGCTGCGGGCCGTGGTCAACCTCGTCGGCGGCTTCGCGGCGGGCGGGCGGCTGCACGAGACGCCGGTCGAGGAGTTCGAGCGCCTGCTGCGGCTGAACCTGCGCCCGACCTACCTGACCACCCACGCCGCCCTCCCGCACCTCATCGCCGGGGGCGGCGGCTCGGTCGTGTGCGTCTCGGCCCGCGCCGTCGAGCAGCCCTTCGCGGGCGCGTCGGGGTACATCACCGCCAAGACCGCCGTGCTGGGCCTGGTGGCCGCCCTCGCCGCGGAGTACCGCGAGGACGGCGTCCGCGCCAACGCGGTCCTGCCCGGCGTGATCGACACCCCGGGCAACCGCGCCGCCATGCCGGACTCCGACCGGGCGGGCTGGGTCAGCCCGGAGCGCATCGCCGAGACCGTCCGGTTCCTCTGCGGCGACTGCCCCATCACCGGGGCGCGGGTGCCCGTCGCCGGCCCCTGAGTGGATCACCGCGGGTGATCGCGGATCACGCTTGGTCGATCATCGCGTTAACCAGATTCACCCTAAATGATCAAAACTGAGCCCGTCTCTTGCAAGATCATGTCGCCGGGACGTAGACCGTACACGCTTTCGGGCTACCCCCATCGGAGGACGACATGACGACGACCGTGAACGACAACTGGGAGCACTACTGGCGCGACCTGCCCCGGGAGCGCGGGCTGCCGGTGTGGGACAGCGCGGGCGCGATCACCGCCACCGCCCAGCTCCCCCTGTTCCAGCCGCACTTCGACGCCGCCCTCCCGGTGGTGGACATCGGCTGCGGCAACGGCACCCAGACCGCGGCGCTGGCCGAGCACTTCCCGCGGGTGATCGGGATGGACTTCGCCGCGTCGGCCATCGAGCACGCCCGGGCGCTGCAGGCGGGCAGCCCGGCGACCTTCCGCACCTTCGACCTGACCGACGCCGACGCCGCGGGCGCGGTGCACGCCGAGCTCGGCGACGTCAACGCCTACCTGCGCGGCGTGCTGCACCAGATGCCCGACGCCGACCGCCCGAAGGCCGCCGCCGCGCTCTCGGTGCTGCTCGGCGCGCGCGGCCACGCCTTCATGGTGGAGCTGGCCCCCGCGGCCTCGGCGACGATGAAGGCCGCGATGGGCCAGGACCCGGGCGCGGTGCCGAAGCTGCAGCGGGTGTTCCAGTACGGCCTGACCCCCGCGGCCTGGGACGATGGCAAGCTGGACGCCGTGCTCGACGGCGCGGGGCTGGAGGTCGTCAGCCGCGGCGAGGTCGCGCTGCACGGCACCGACGAGCTGCCCGACGGCTCGCCGCTGCTGCTGCCGATGATCTACGCCGTGGTGCGCAACCGGCGCTGAGACGTCCCTGACGGCCCGGCTGGCCGCACTGTCGGCCGGGCCGGGGACTGCGGCATGATCGAGCGCACGGGTGTCGAGCGAATGGGTGGCCAGCACGTGATCGAGAGCATCCTCCCGGCCGCCGCCGTCGCGGTCGAGGTCTACGGCGACCCGCCGGAGGCGGCGCTGCTCCCCGCCGAGGAGCCGGTGATCGCCAGGGCGGTGGACAAGCGCCGCCGCGAGTTCACCACCGTCCGCCACTGCGCCCGGCAGGCCCTGGCCCGCCTCGGCCGCCCGCCCGCGCCGATCCTGCCCGGGGAGAAGGGCGCGCCGCAGTGGCCGGAGGGGATCGTGGGCAGCATGACGCACTGCGCGGGCTACCGGGCCGCCGTGCTCGCCCTCGACACCGACCTGCGCAGCGTCGGCATCGACGCCGAGCCGCACGAACCGCTGCCCGACGGCGTGCTCGCCGCGGTCTCCCTGCCCGAGGAGCGCGCCCACCTCGCCGCGCTCGGGAGCGAGCTGCACTGGGACAAGCTGCTGTTCGCCGCCAAGGAGAGCGTCTACAAGGCGTGGTTCCCCCTGGCCCGCAAGTGGCTGGGCTTCGCCGAGGCCCGCATCGAGTTCGACCCGGCTGGGACGTTCCGCGCCGAACTGCTGGTGCCCGGCCCGGTGGTCGACGGCGCGGAGATCACCGGCTTCACCGGCCGCTGGCTGGTCGGCGGCGGCCTGGCCGTGACCGCGATCGCGGTGGCCGCCAAACCCGACTAGAACAGCGCTTCCTGCCCGTTGGGGTCCGCGGCGCCCTCGATGGCCAGCATGCGCAGCTTCGTCGTCGTCCCGCCCGGGGCGGAGAAGCCGACCATCCGCCCGTCCGCGCCCATCACCCGGTGGCAGGGCACGATGATCGGGTACGGGTTGCGGCCCAGCGCCCGGCCGACGGCCTGCGCCGACCCGGGCGCCCCGATCCGCTTGGCCACCGTCCCGTAGGTGACCACCTCGCCGGGCGGCACGGCCCGGGTGACGGCGTAGACGCGCAGGTTGAACTCCGGCACCCCGGTCGGGTCCAGCTCGACGTCGGCGAGGTCGTCCTTGGCGCCGCTGAGCAGCCCCTGCACCCGCTCGATCACCGCCCGCACCGCGGCGGGCGGCTCGGCGGCGTCGGCGGCGAACCCCATCGGCCCGGGCAGGCGCACCCGGGTGATCCCCAGCGGGCCCCAGGCCAGGCCGCACTGGCCGATGGCGGTGTCGAACAGCGCGTACCCGGTCACGCCACCAGGTTACGGCCGGGGGCCGACGCGCAGCCCGGCCGCTTCCCGCGCCAGGGCCTCCACATCGCCCGCGGTGAGCCAGCTCCCGCCGACGCAGCCGACGTTCGGCAGGGCGAGGTACCCCGGCGCGGTGGCGGCCGTGATTCCGCCCGTCGGGCAGAACCGCAGGTCGGGCAGCGGACCGGCGATCGACTTGAGGTAGGCGACGCCGCCTGCGGCCTCGGCGGGGAAGAACTTCAGCTCGGTGTGGCCGCGCTCGGCCAGCCGCATCGCCTCGGAGACGGTGGCTGCGCCGGGCAGCGTCGGCAGGCCGGTCGCGGCGGCGGCGTCCAGGACGCGGTCGGTGGAGCCGGGGGTGACCAGGAAGCGGGCGCCCGCCTTGGCCGCCCGCTCGGCCAGCTCCGGCGTGGTGACCGTGCCCGCGCCCACCTCGATCTGCGGCGCCTCGGCCGCGATCCGCTCGATGGCGTCGAGCGCGGCGGGGGTGCGCAGGGTGACCTCGATGATCCCGATGCCGCCGCGCAGCAGCGCCTGCGCCAGCGGCACGGCGTCGGCGGCGTCGGCGATCACCACGACCGGCACGACCGGGGAGACATCCAGCAGGCTCATACGGAGAACTCCAGCTCGGGGCGGGTGTCGGCGAAGTCGGGACCGAAGACGGTGGCGCCGTGGTCGGCCGGGCCGACCGCGTGGCGCAGCGCGGCGAACAGCTCGCGGCCGGTGCCGGTCCAGTCCTCGGCGGGGGCGTCGTCCGGGCGGCGCGCGGCGAGCACGTCCGGCTCGACCAGCAGCGTCAGCGTGCCCGCCTCGGCGTCCAGGCGCACCAGGTCGCCGTCGCGCACCAGGCCGATGGGGCCGCCCGCGGCCGCCTCCGGCGTGCAGTGGATGGCGGCGGGGATCTTGCCCGACGCCCCCGACATGCGCCCGTCGGTCACCAGCGCGACGCGGTGGCCGCGGGCCATGAGCGCGCTGAGCGCGGGGGTGAGGGCGTGCAGCTCGGGCATGCCGTTGGCGCGCGGGCCCTGCCTGCGCAGCACGATCACCACGTCGCGGTCCAGCTCGCCCGCGCGGAACGCCGCGCCGACGGCGTGCTGGTCGGTGAACACCCGGGCGGGCGCGGTCACCACGCGGTGCTCGGGGGCGACCGCGGACACCTTGATCACCGACCGGCCGAGGTTGCCCGAGAGCATCCGCAGCCCGCCGTCGGCGGAGAACGGCTGCGCCACCGGCCGCAGCACGTCGAGGTCGCCGGAGACCCGCGCGCCCGGCCGCCAGGTCAGCTCGCCGTCGAGCAGGACCGGCTCCTGCCGGTACCGGTCCAGCCCCGGACCGGCCACAGTGGACACATCGCGGTGCAGCAGCCCGGCGTCGACCAGCTCGCCGATGAGGAACTGCACGCCCCCGGCGGCGGCGAAGTGGTTGATGTCCGCGGCCCCGTTCGGGTACACCCTGGCCATCAGCGGGACCACCGCGGACAGGTCGGAGAAGTCGTCCCAGGTCAGCCGGATGCCCGCGGCGGCGGCGATCGCCACCAGGTGCAGGGTGTGGTTGGTCGACCCGCCGGTGGCCAGCAGCGCGACCACGCCGTTGACCACCGAGCGCTCGTCGACCACCTGCGACAGCGGCGTGTACTCCGGCCCCTGCGCGGAGATCTCGACCGCCCGGCGGGCGGCGGCGTCGGTGAGCGCGCGGCGCAGGGGCGTGCCCGGCGCCACGAAGGTGGCGCCCGGCAGGTGCAGGCCCATCACCTCGACCACGAGCTGGTTGGAGTTCGCCGTCCCGTAGAAGGTGCAGGTGCCGGGGGAGTGGTAGGCGGCCGACTCGGCGGCCAGCAGGTCGTCGCGCGTGGCCTTGCCCTCGGCGTACGCCTGGCGCACCCTGGCCTTCTCGCCGTTGGGCAGACCGGAGGCCATCGGCCCGGCGGGCACCAGGATCGCGGGCAGGTGGCCGAAGGCGAGCGCGCCCATCAGCAGCCCGGGGACGATCTTGTCGCAGACGCCGAGCAGCAGCGTCGCGTCGAACATGTCGTGGGAGAGCGCGACGGCCGTGGCCATCGCGATGACCTCGCGGCTGAACAGCGACAGCTCCATGCCCGCGCGGCCCTGGGTGATGCCGTCGCACATCGCGGGCACCCCGCCCGCGAACTGGGCGACCCCGCCCGCCTCGCGCACCGCGGCCTTGATCCAGTCCGGGTACTCGTGGAAGGGCTGGTGCGCCGAGAGCATGTCGTTGTACGCCGAGACGATCGCGACGCCGGGCTTGGCGACCCCGCGCACGGCGATGCGGTCGGGGCCGGAGCAGGCGGCGAAGCCGTGGGCGAGGTTGCTGCACCCGAGCCCGGCGCGGGTGGGGGTGCTCGACGCGGCCGCGGCCATCCGGGCGAGGTAGGCGCCGCGCCCGGCGGCGCTGCGCTCGGCGATCCGGGCGGTGACCTCGGCGACGGCCGGGTGCAGTGGGTTCGGCATGTCCGTCATCTCCGCGATGCGACGGTGGGCAGATCCGGGAGACGACAGCGCTGGCGATCAACCGGGCGATGGCGATTTCGACCGTACTCACGAGTGACGCGCGATGTCAAAATCGATTCAGCAGCTCACCCTCCGTGCGGTTGCCGTCCCGGACGGAGGATGCCGGACCAGCCTGACGGTCGGCTTATGCCCGCCCGACGCCCGCAGGTCAGCGGTGCCTGCGGTGCGCGGCCCCGGCCACCGCGCCCGCGCCCAGGATCAGCACCAGCGTGGCGATGCCCCAGCGCCGCATCTTGTCCCGCGCGGTCAGCCCCGGCTCGGCCATCTCCTCGACCTGCTTGCTCGACCGGCCGATCGTCGGCGCAGGCGGCGGTGCTGGCGGCGGGACGCGCGGC
Source organism: Actinokineospora sp. NPDC004072 (assembly GCF_053604195.1). NCBI lineage: Bacteria > Bacillati > Actinomycetota > Actinomycetes > Pseudonocardiales > Pseudonocardiaceae > Actinokineospora > Actinokineospora sp. NPDC004072. Next base: position 42,377 of record NZ_JBSGHB010000012.1, read on the forward strand.
GGCACCCCGGGCGGCGGGACGACCCCGGGCGGCGGCGCCCCCGGCAGCAGCGGCGGCAGCACCGGGATCACCTGCGGTGACGTGGTGACCGCAGGCGGCGGGAAGGTGGGTGGCGGGAAGGTCGGGGGGAAGGTCGGCGGTGGGACGTTCGGGGGCGGGACGTTCGGCGGCGGGAGGGTCGGCGGCGTGGTCGGCGGCACCGTGGGCCGGGTGGTGGGCGGCGGCGTGGTGGGCCGGGTGGTCGTGGGCCGGGTCGTCGTCGGGGGAGTGGTCGGCGGGACCGTGGTGGTGGTCGTCGTCGGCGGGATGGGCCGGGCGGGCGCGCAGCCGGTCATGTCGGTGTGGTCGGCCACCGGCCAGTTCGCGATCTGCACCGGCTTGGCCCCGCGCCGGGGCTCGACGCGGATCAGCCGCCCGCGCTGCGGGCCGTGGTCGGTCCAGTGCGTGCGGTTGGCCGCGGCGTACAGCGCCCCGTCCGGCCCGATCGCGGCCGACCCGTACGTCGTCCCGCCCGGCAGCATGCGCGTGCCGACCTCCCGCATCCGCCCGGTCGCCGGATCGATGCTCACCACGTGCCCGAAGAACCGCGACCGGGCCGACACGCCGTAGAGCAGGCCGTCGCGGACGTCGAAGTCGTCGATGGCGTGCGGCAGCGCGGCGGGCCGCAGCCGCACCGAGGCCACCACGCTCAGGAACCGCGGGCTGCGCGGGTCGATGGAGACGCTGCGCAGCACCGAGCCGACCCGCACCACGAGCAGGTCGCCCATCACGGTCCCCGCGGACGCGCCGCGCACCTGCGGCACCGGGCCCAGGTCGGTCAGCACCCCGTCGGGGGTCAGCGACACGACGTTCCCACCGGAGACGCCGTAGGCCAAGCCCTGGCCCCGGTGGTAGCCGATCGCGTCGACGCGGCGGTCCAACGTCCGCACCCGCGTCATCGCCCCGGACGCGAGGTCGACCCGGAACAGGGTGGACGGGCCGCCGAGCGCGGTCACCCGCAGCACCGAGCACGTCGGGTAGGCGGTCGGCGCGGCCTCGCCCGCGCCGGGCCCCAGCGCGAGCACACCGCCCCCGACCAAGCCCGCCGCGGCGAGCCCGATGGCGGCGATGCGCGCTCTCATCGCAACCGGGCTATCGCCGCTTCGAACGCCTCGGGCGCCACCGCCGCGCCCCCGCCGTAGGGGTTCTGCAGCTGGTAGGTGGCGAACAGCAGCAGCGCGAGCGTGCCCGCCAGCACCGAGACGATGATGATGTGGACGCGCGGCCGCGGGCCGCCGAACAGCAGCGGCAGCGAGATCGACATGATGCTGCCCGCGATCAGCGCGAACCACAGCACCGTGCTCACCCCGCCGCTGCCCGCCGAGTCCAGCCGGGCCTGGCGCGCCTCGTAGACCTCCCAGAGCTTGTTCGCCGCTTCGGTCTTCTGGTCGTTCTGCCACTGCTCGGTCACCGGGGCCGCGGTCACCAGCGAGCGCATCCGCTGCAGGTCGGCCCAGCCCGCGCCGCCCGCGTCGTCGGCGCCCTCGCGCATCAGCGGCCACTCCTCGTCGACCACCCGCGTCGCGTAGGACAGGGCCAGCTCGCGCATCTGCTCGCGCGTCTGCTGGCCCAGCGCCTCGGCCGCCCAGTTGGCGGCGACGAGCCCGTCGGCCTCCTTGAAGGCGCTGTTCTCGGCCGCGCCGACGGAGTCGAACAGCGAGATGAGCACGAACGCCAGCAGCACCGCGTGCAGGCCGCCGACGATGGTGAACACCTGCCCGGCGGCCTCGTTGTTCTCCACGATGCCGTCGGTCTCGCCGATGCGCCGCACCACGTAGGCGGCCAGCCCGGCGACCAGCGCCGCGCCGAGAACCCACAGCAGACCGGACAGGTAGATGCTCATGCGTGCCTTCCGACGGATCCGTCGGGGCCACAATGGTGCAACCGACCCCCGGATGGGGCTGCGAGGCGGCGGGAATGACTCGTCCGGACGCGCAATCCGACCCGACCGAGTGAAGGTGATCACCGGCTGTTCGCGGTCGTGCCTGCCGTCGGGTGGTCGGCGCGCCGCTCCTAGACTGCGGCCCGTGGAATACCAGCTCACCGCCGACCTCATCCCCGCCGACGGCACGCCCGACCTCGACCCGCTGCAGCGGCACGGGGTGGCCGCCCTGCTCGACGAGCGCCTCGACCTGCTCGCGGGCATCGAGGGCCCGGACGGCGTCGAGGTCGAGCCGCTGGACCACCGGGTCGCGGTGCACCCCGGCGGCGCGGTCATCACCTGGCTGGTCGACGCCCCCGCGCTGAGCTTCGCCGAGGACGCCGCCCGGCACGTGCTGACCGAGATGCTGGAGCAGACCGAGCTGCTGTCGGGCTGGTCGGTGGGCCGCTGCGAGGTCATCGCCAGCGACGACGACCTCGAAGCCGCGCTGGGCAACCCCGCCGACGACGACGGCGATGACGACGACCTCGACGCCGCCGAGCTGTCCGACGACGAGGTCGAGGCGCTGCGCGCCGAGCTGCTGCGCTCGGCCGCGACGCTGGTCGCCTTCGACGCCGCCGCCTTCGGCCACCGCCCCGACGACCCCGACTGTCCGGTCTCGGCCGAGGCCGCCGCGCTGGTCGCGGGCGCGTTCGTGCAGGGCATGGAGATCCTGACCGACGAGCTGTTCGCCGACGTGCAGGAGCTCGACGACGCCGAGGCCCCCGCCAGCGAGGTCGAGGCGCTGAGCGTGCTCAACCAGCTCCCGCAGCGCTACGCCGACCACTACGGCCCGCTGTTCGCCAAGCAGTTCCTCGTGGTGACCGCGATCCTGGGCCACCGGCTCACCCAGCCCGGCTGGACCCCGCCGCTGTGCACCGCGGAGGCGCTGGCGCTGCACGTGCTCAAGTCCGAGGCGGGCGTGCAGCTGCACCTGGCGAACCTGCTGGACGAGCTGCCGATGAAGGAGATCCTGGCCGCCTTCGACCGGCACGCCTTCGCCGACCTCGACCACGAGCGGCTCTACGAGCTGTCCAACGAGGCGGGCGAGGACGACATCGATCTGCTCGGCACGCCCGGCCTGGACTTCGACGAGTGGTTCCTCCCGCGCGGGCACGGCGTACTGCACCCGTACCTGGCTGTCGAGCAGCCGTTGGAGTGAGGGCGAAGGTCCCGCGCTCGTTCCCAGTGACCGGAATGACGTTGACGCATCTGTGATCCAGTGGTCGAGTAGGCACTGTGCGTCCCGATGTGGTGACTCTAAGGCGATGTCGACGCTGACCAAGCTCCGGCACCGCATCGCTCCCACCATCACCTTCGGTACACGACTGGGAAACTGACATGGCAGCGCCGCTCCTGATCGAGCCCTCGTCCAACCGGGTCAACCTGACCCTGCACATCACGGCCGACTCCGACCAGGTGGCCGGCCTCGTGCACGCCCTGCGCGCACTGGGCGCGGTCGCCGACGAACCGGAGGCGGACCGGGTCGTGGCGCTGCGCCCGGCGCCGCTGCGCCTGGACGCCGCCGCGCGGCGCGCCTTCTGGCACGGCCAGGAGATCACCCTGACGCGCCTGGAGTTCGACCTGCTCCACCACCTGGCCGCAGCGCCGCACCAGGTGCACCGCCGCCGCGCGCTGATGCGCGAGGTCTGGCACACCGCTTACATCGGCGAGCGGACCGTCGACGTGCACGTGCGCAGGCTGCGCGGCAAGCTCGCCGCGGGCGAGGAGCTGATCAGGACCGTGCGCGGGGTCGGCTACCAGTTCACCGACCCGCGCCTGGTCGACCTCGTCTGAGCCTGGCGGGATCTGGTCCTCAGCGGGCGTTCCTGCCACTTCCCGCGGGTCCGGGCGGTCACGAGGATCGCCCGCATGACCGCTGTGCACCGCATCCCGCCCGCCGCGCCCGAGGTCGCGGCCGCGCACTTCGCCGCCCGCCTCGCCGTCGAGACCGACGTCAGCGACGTCCACGCCGACCTGGAGGCGGGCGTCCCCGGCTTGGTCGTGGTCGACTCCCGCTCCGCGCAGAGCTGGGAGCAGGGCCGCGTGCCGGGCGCCCTGCACCTGCCGACCGCCGAGATCGCCGACCGCGCCGCCGCCGAGATCCCGCTGTCGTCGCTGGTCGTCACCTACTGCTGGGGCCCGGGCTGCAACGGGGCCACGCGCGCCGCGCTTGAGTTCGCGCGCCGCGGGTACCGCGTGAAGGAGATGATCGGCGGTTTCGAGTACTGGGCGCGGGAGGGCCTGCCGGTGGAGCGCGCCGACGGGGTCACCCGCGGCGCGGTCGACCTGCTGGTCGCCCCGTCGGGGTCCGCCTGCGCCTGCTGATCACATCGGGTGGCCGGGACGACGGCACCTTGTCAACTTGTGCTCGAAACTGCATCATGATGCGCAGGAGTGAGCACCAGCGAGCAGGGGAGTGCGGATGACCGAGTCCTTCGTGGCCGCCGAGATCGCCAGCCAGCCCGACTGCTGGCGGCGGGTCGCCGAGCTGGGGGCGGGCGGCCTGGGCGTCACCGCGGGCGAGAGCGTCGCCGTCGTCGGCTGCGGCACGTCGTGGTTCATGGCGATGGCCTACGCCGCGCTGCGCGAAGCCGCAGGCCAGGGCCGCACCGACGCCTTCGCCGCGTCGGAGGTCCCGGCGGGGCGCGACTACGACCGCGTCGTCGCGATCAGCCGGTCCGGCACCACGACCGAGGTCGTCGCCGCGCTGGCCGGTTTCGCCGGGCGCGTGCCGACCACCGTGGTCACCGGGGTGGCCGGGACGCCGGTGACCGAGGTCGCCGACCACGCGGTGGTGCTGGACTTCGCCGACGAGCGCTCGGTGGTGCAGACCCGGTTCGCCACCTCGACGCTGGCGCTGCTGCGCGCCTCGCTCGGCGAGGACGTCACCGGGGCCGCCGCCGACGCCGAGGCCATGCTCGCCGAGCCGGTCGACGAGCTGGCCGCGGCCGGGCAGATCACCTTCCTCGGCCGCGGCTGGACCGTCGGGCTGGCGATGGAGGCCGGGCTCAAGCTGCGCGAGGCCGCGGGCGCGTGGACCGAGGCGTACCCGGCGATGGAGTACCGGCACGGGCCGATCAGCATCGCCGAGCCGGGCCGGGTGACCTGGATGTTCGGGCAGGCCCCCGACGGCCTGGCCGACGAGGTGGCGGCGACCGGGGCGCGGTTCGTCACCAGCGGCGTCGACCCGATGGCGCACCTGGTGCTGGCCCAGCGGGTGGCGGTGGCGATGGCCGCCCGCCGCGGCCTCGACCCGGACCGCCCGCGCAGCCTCAGCCGCTCGGTCATCCTGGCGAGCGCCTGATGCCGCTGGCGCCGATGGCATCGATCCTGGCCGGGCGGCGCGGGGTCGGCGCGTTCAACGTCATCCAGCTCGAGCACGCCTACGCCCTGGTGGAGGGCGCGTCCCGGGCGGGGGCGCCGGTGGTGCTCCAGATCAGCCAGAACTGCGTGCGCTACCACGGCTCGCTGGAGCCGATCGCGCTCGCCTGCCTGGCGATCGCGCGCTCGGCCGACGTGCCGGTCGCCGTGCACCTCGACCACATCGAGTCGACGGACCTGGTGGGGGAGGGGATCGCGCTGGGCATCGGGTCGGTCATGTTCGACGCCTCCCGGCTGCCGTATGCCGAGAACGTCGCCGCGACCCGCGACGTGGTCCGGCAGTGCCACGCCGCAAGCGTTTTCGTCGAGGCGGAGCTGGGCGAGATCGGCGGCAAGGACGGCGTGCACGCCCCCGGCGCGCGCACCGACCCGGCCGAGGCGGCGGAGTTCGTGGCGGCCACCGGGGTCGACGCGCTCGCCGTCGCGGTCGGCACCTCGCACGCGATGACCACCCGCGACGCCGTGCTCGACCTGGACCTGATCGCCGCCCTGCGCGCGGCGGTCCCGGTGCCGCTGGTGCTGCACGGCTCCTCGGGGGTGCCCGACGACGCCCTCGCGGCGGCGGTGCGGGCGGGCATCACCAAGGTGAACATCGCCACACACCTGAACAAGGTGTTCACCGCGCAGGTCCGCGCGGCACTAGGATCGGGTGAGTCTGTTGTGGACACTCGAAGGTATCTCGGCCCGGCGCGCGACGCCGTGGCCGCCGAGGTCGCCCGGCTGCTCGGCGTGCTGGGCGCGGAGGTGATGGCGCGGTGATCCTGACCTGCACGCCCAACCCGGCGCTCGACGTCAGCTACCAGGTGGACCGGGTGGTGCCGGGCACGACCCACCGCATCCGGTCGGTGCTGGAGCGCGCGGGCGGCAAGGGCTTCAACGTCAGCCGGGTGCTGGCCCAGATGGGCGTGCCCACGCTGGCGGTCGGCCCGGTCGGCGGCATCCTCGGCGACTCCCTGCGCGCCGACCTCATCGAGTCCGGCCTGCCCCACGAGCTGCTCCCGGTCACCGCCGCGACCCGGATGACCGTCGCCGTCGTCGCGGCCGACCCCCCGGACGCGACCATGTTCAACGAGCCCGGGGGCCCGATGTCCGAGGCCGACTGGGCCCGCCTGCGCGACCTGATCGCCAAGCACCTGCGCCGCGCCTCCGCCCTGGTCTGCTCGGGCAGCCTGCCGCCCGACGCCCCCGAGGACACCTACGCCCAGTTCGTCCGCCTGGCCAAGGACTTCGAGGTCCCCGCCGTCGTCGACGTCGGCGGCCCCGCCCTGCGCGCGGCCGCCGCCGCGGGCGCCGACATCCTCAAGCCGAACGCCGAGGAACTCCGCTCGGCCGTCGGCACCGACGACCCGCTCGCGGGCGCCCGCGAACTCCTGGCGTTGGGCGCAGGCGCGGTCGTCGTCTCCCTGGGCGCCGCCGGCTCCCTGGCCGTCACCCCCGACGCCACCTGGCGCGCCGTCCCCCCGCGCATCGACGGCAACCCGACCGGCGCAGGCGACGCCGCCGTAGCCGCCCTGGCCGACGGCCTCGCCCGCGGCATCCCCTGGCCCACCCGCCTGGAAACCGCCGTCGCCTGGTCCGCCGCCGCCGTGGCCGCCCCCGTGGCGGGCGAGGTGGACGAGGACGTCCTGGCCACGGTCAAGGTCGAGGTGACCCAACTCTGACGAGCTAGCCGCGTCGACGCTGGTCGCCTCTGTTGGTGGCTGGCCGCTCCGGCGGTAATCCGCTGAGGTTCTGGCGCAGAAAGTGGTGGTTGCTCAGTTCTGGGCGGGTCGTGGGGTGGAGGTGGGCTTACGATCGCCGGGGTGGAGGGCAGCGAGCCGGATTATCGGTTTACGTTGGCCAACGAGCGGACGTTCCTCGCGTGGGTGCGGACGTCGTTGGCGCTGGTCGCGGCTGGGGTCGCGGTGGCGGAGTACCTGCCGGGGCTCGGGCCGCCGTGGGTGCGGACGTCGATCGGGGTTGTGCTGGTGGTGTTCGGGGCGGTGCTGGCGGGGTTGAGCCATCGGCGGTGGCGGCGGGCGCAGGCGGCCATCCGGGCGGGGCGGCCGCTGCCGTCGGCGCCGGAGTTGACCCTCGTCGGGTACGGGGTCGCGCTGGTCGCGGCGGTGGTGCTGGTCCTGGTGATCGCGTCGTGAACGGGTTGCAGGCCGAGCGGACGCGGCTGGCGTGGGGGCGGACGGGGTTGGCGTGCGCCGGGGTGGGGGCCTTGCTGCTGCACAACGCCCGCGGCGTCCTCGGCTTCGGCCTGGCCGGGCTGGTGCTCCTGGCCGCGGCCGCCTTCGCGGTCATCGGCGCGCGCCGCGACTACGGGTCCGAAATGGACAATCGGGGCATGCTCGCGCTGGCGCTGGTGCCCCCGCTGGCGGCCATCGCCGTCCTGCTGGCGGGGTAGCGCCCCGGAACCGGTACGGCACGGACCGGCCCGGGGCGCGCACGGCGGTCGCTGACCCCGCCCCGCCGAGGAGGGTTGCGGCGGGCCTCGATTGCGGGGGGCGAAGGCACGGTGCCCAGGCAGTATCTGCCGCTGCGGGCCGTGCGTCCAGCGCTACCGGCCGGTAATCGAACGGCCGTCGAGGTTCCCACGGACCGTGCTCGCACCTCACTCGATAGAGCGAGAGTTCGGCGCTGGCGGTTCAGCCGGGCGGCAAACGCCGTAGCGTGGCCCACAGTCGGAAAGGTGCAGGTCAGACTGCTGTCGGGGACGGCGTCGCTGAGCAGGCCGGGCAGGGGACATGGACGGTGCGGCGTACCAGCGTGCGCTCGGGCGGGAGTTGCGCAGGCTGCGGCTCCGGCGCAAGTGGACCCGGGCGCAGCTCGTCCAGCGCCTGCCCGGGGAGCTGTCGGCGCAGGCCCTGGCCTCCTACGAGACCGGCACCCGCTCCTGCACGGTCGTGCGCTTCGTCGAGCTGTGCGGCGCGCTCGACGCCTCGCCGCACGACCTGTTGGAACGGGTCCACCGGCGCATCCTCAACGAGGAGTTCCCCGCCGCCCTGCGCGTCGACCTGCACAAGCTGGCCGCCGACGAGCGCCCGGAGCTGGTGCCCGCCCGCCGCTGGGCCGCCGCCGAGGTGAGCAGGCACGCCACCGCGGTGCGCGAGCTGGACTACCCGGCACTGGAATCGCTGGCGTCGCTGTGCGGACTGCCGGTCGTGGAGCTGATCCGCATGTTGCGCTCGGAATCCGACTAGGGTTTCTCACTCGATCGTGGGTCGTGGCGTCCCGGGGATGCGGGGTAGCGTCGGAAGCCCAACCCGAACGCCGGGGGGTGGTTGCCGTGGAACTGCGCTTGGACGACTCACCCGCGTACGGCGTCGTGCAGGTGGCCGTGGGCGGGGAGATCGACCTCGTGGCGGCCGGGGTCCTGGAGCGCTTCCTGCTCGGCGCGGTCGCCGATCGCCGGGTGGCCGAACCGGGCCTGGTCGTGGACCTGTCCGACACCGAGTTCATGGGCTGCGCAGGGGTGAACGCGCTGCTCGCCACGCAGGCCCGCCTGCACCGCATGGGCGGCTGGCTGCTGCTGACCGACATCTCCCCCGCGGTGGCCCGCGTGCTGGAGGTGACGGGCATGAACACCGCCCTCACCGTCGGCACCTTCGCCGACCTGGAACTGGTGGACGACTAGCCCGCGCCGGAGCGCGGGCCAGTCGCGCCCTCAGCCCTTGTACCCGGCCCGGCGCAGGGCGTCGGCCAACGAGCCGCCGGGGGCGTCGCGGCGCTCGGCCTTGCCGCCCCGCTGCCCGCCCTGGCGCCCGCCGCCGCGCTGGCCCTGCCCGCGGCCCGGGTTCTGGCCGCGCCCGCCCTGGCCGCGCTCGCCGCGGCCCGCGCCGGGCTGCACCTCGTCGTCCAGGCGCAGGGTCAGCGAGATGCGCTTGCGCGGGATGTCGACGTCCAGCACCTTCACCTTCACCACGTCGCCGGACTTCACCACGTCGCGCGGGTCCTTGACGAAGGTCTTCGACAGCGCCGAGACGTGCACCAGCCCGTCCTGGTGCACCCCGATGTCCACAAAGGCCCCGAACGCGGCGACGTTGGTGACCACGCCCTCCAGGGTCATCCCGGGCCGCAGGTCGGCCAGGGTCTCCACGCCTTCGGCGAAGGTCGCCGTGGTGAACGCCGGGCGCGGGTCGCGGCCCGGCTTCTCCAGCTCGGCCAGGATGTCGGTCACCGTGGGCAGGCCGAAGGTCTCGTCCACGAACGACGACGGCTTGAGCGCCCGCAGCGCGGCGGTGTTGCCGATGAGCCCGGTCAGCTCGCCGCCGGTCGCGGCCAGGATGCGCCGCACGACCGGGTAGGACTCCGGGTGCACGCTGGAGGCGTCCAGCGGGTCGTCGCCGTCGCGGATGCGCAGGAAGCCCGCGCACAGCTCGAACGCCTTCGCGCCCAGCCGCGGCACCTCCTTGAGCCCCGCGCGCGAGCGGAACGGCCCGTTCGAGTCGCGGTGGGCCACGATGTTCTCCGCCAGCGACGCCCCGATGCCCGAGACCCGGGTCAGCAGCGGCACCGACGCGGTGTTGACGTCCACGCCCACGCCGTTGACGCAGTCCTCGACCACCGCGTCCAGCGAGCGCGACAGCTTCACCTCGGAGATGTCGTGCTGGTACTGGCCGACGCCGATGGACTTCGGGTCGATCTTCACCAGCTCGGCCAGCGGGTCCTGCAGCCGCCGCGCGATCGACACCGCGCCGCGCAGCGAGACGTCCAGGCCGGGCAGCTCCTGGGAGGCGTAGGCCGAGGCCGAGTACACCGACGCGCCCGCCTCCGACACCATCACCTTGGTCAGCCGCAGCTCCGGGAAGCGCTTGAGCAGGTCGCCCGCCAGCTTGTCGGTCTCCCGCGACGCGGTGCCGTTGCCGATGGCCACCAGCTCGACGCGGTGCTTGGCGCACAGCTTGGCCAGCACCGCGAGCGACTCGTCCCAGCGCTGCTGGGGAACGTGCGGGTAGATGGTGGCGGTGTCGACCACCTTGCCGGTCGCGTCCACCACGGCCACCTTGACCCCGGTGCGGAAGCCCGGGTCCAGCCCCAGCGTCGCGCGGGTGCCAGCGGGGGCGGCCAGCAGCAGGTCGCGCAGGTTCGCCGCGAACACCCGCACGGCCTCGTCCTCGGCCTCCTGCCGCAGCCGCCCGCGCAGGTCGATGCCCAGGTGCACGAGGATGCGCGTGCGCCAGGCCCAGCGCACGGTGTCGAGCAGCCACTTGTCGGCGGGGCGGTCCCGGTCGGCCACGCCGAAGCGGGCGGCGATGCGCGTCTCGTAGTCGCTGCGGGCCAGCGGGTCGGCGCCGGGGTCGGGGTCGATGGTGAGGTCGAGCACCTCCTCCTTCTCCCCGCGGTAGAGCGCCAGCACGCGGTGCGACGGCAGCTTGGACAGCGGCTCGCTGAAGTCGAAGTAGTCGGCGAACTTGGCCCCGTCGGCTTCCTTGCCCTCGCGGACCTTCGACACCATCGCGCCGCGGGTCCACATCCGCTCGCGCAGCTCGCCGATCAGGTCGGCGTCCTCGCCGAAGCGCTCGACCAGGATGGCCCGCGCGCCCTCCAGCGCGGCGGCGGCGTCGGCGACGCTCTCCCCGACGTAGGCCGCCGCGGTCTCCTTCGGGTCCAGCGCCGGGTCGCCCAGCAGCGCGTCGGCCAGCGGCTCAAGCCCGTTCTCCCGGGCGATCTGCGCCTTGGTGCGCCGCTTGGGCTTGTAGGGCAGGTAGATGTCCTCCAGCCGCGCCTTGGAGTCGGCGGCCATGATCTGCGCGGTGAGCGCGTCGTCCAGCTTGCCCTGCTCCCGGATGGACTCCAGGATCGCCGTGCGCCGCTCCTCCAGCTCGCGCAGGTACCGCAGCCGCTCCTCCAGCGTGCGCAGCTGCTCGTCGTCGAGCGCCCCGGTGGCCTCCTTGCGGTACCGGGCGATGAAGGGGACCGTCGCGCCGCCGTCGAGCAGGTCGACCGCGGCGACGACCTGACCCTCCCGCACCCCGAGCTGCTCGGCGATGCGTCCGGTGATGCTCTGCACTGTCATGTCGGTTTGCGTCTTTCGGCGGCGAAGGGTCTGGGAACGAGCGATCGGGCCCCACACGGCACGTGGAGCCCGATCGGAAGTATCTCGTGGAACGGTTGTCAGCTGATCACGGTCACGCCGGTCGCCTGGGGGCCCTTGCTGCCCTGGCCGATCTCGTAGCGCACCTTCTGGTTCTCCTCGAGGGTGCGGAAGCCGCTCGACTGGATCTCCGAGTAGTGCACGAAGACATCGGAGCTGCCATCTTCCGGCTGGATGAATCCGTAGCCCTTCTCCGAGTTGAACCACTTCACGGTGCCCTGGGCCATGCCTGTCTCCTAGCTGTCCTGCTGTGGCCGCCCGTGGACGGCCGTACATGTGTCGGCGGACGCGGGTTTCGAAGCCGGGCGAACACGGCGGCGAAGCGAGCGACCACGGCCAGTCAACCACAGCGCCGGGGGCATGGCGAGGATCGAACGCGGGTTCATGACCCGGTCGGGTGGCCGAGCGCGGCGCCCAGCACCTCGGCCACCGAGCGCCGGATCTCCGCGGTGGACAGCGCCCGGGCGCCCGCGCCCGCGATCCGGTCGTAGATCAACCCGTCGAGGAAGGCGATGAAGGCGCGGCCCTTGCGCTCGGCGTCGGCGGCCCCCGCCGCGGCGAGGACGGCGGCGGCCACCTGCCGGTACCGCTCGCCGACGGCGGTGAGCGCGGCGCGCAGCTCCGGCCTGCGGGTGGCCTCGATGGACAGCTCGTAGCGGGCGACCATCCGGTCCCGGTGGGTCGTCGTGGCCTGCTCGACCAAGTCGGCGACAGCGGCGGCGAGGCCGTCGAGGTCGGTGGGCTGCGGGTCGACCGGGATCAAGTCGATCGTGTCCAGCTCCGCCATGCGCGTCACCGTGCCGACGAGGAGCGCGTGCCGGGTGCGGAAGTAGTACGAGGACGACCCTTCGGGCAAACCGGCCACCCGGTCCACCGCGCGGTGGGTCAGCCCGCGCAGGCCCTCCCTGGCGAGCACGGTGATCGCGGCGTCGGTCACCTGCTCCCGTCGGCTCACCTCTACAAGAGTAGAGTGCTCTACAGATGTAGAGGAGGACGCCATGCGAACGGCGGCGATCGTCGGCGGCGGGATCGGCGGGCTGGCCACCGCCGCGGCCCTGGTCTGGCGCGGGTGGGACGTGCGCGTCCACGAGCAGTCCCCGGAGTTCACCGAGGTCGGGGCGGGCATCTCGATGTGGGGCAACGCGCTGGCCGCCCTCGGCGCGCTCGGCCTGGCCGAGCAGGTCCGGGCGGCGGGCGCCCACCCGGGCCGCAGCGGCTTCCGCGACCGCCGGGGCCGCTGGCTGGCCAGGGGCGGCGAGCACGACCTGGTGATGCTCCACCGCGCCGACCTGCTGGCCATCCTGCGCGCCGCGGTGCCCGCGGAGTGCCTGGTGGCGGGGGAGCGGGTGACCGAGCTTCGCGTCGAGGAGGGCCGCCCGGTCGTCGCGGGCCGGTCGGTGGACCTGCTGGTCGGCGCGGACGGCATCCGCAGCACCGTGCGCGCCGCCTTCTGGCCGGACGCCCCCGCCCCGCGCCACTCCGGCTACACCGCGTGGCGCGTGGTGGTCCCCCGCGGCGGCATCCCGCCGTTCGACGGCAGCGAGACCTGGGGCGACGGCCTGTGCTTCGGCGTGTTCCCGATGGGCGCCGACAGCATCTACTGCTACGCCGCAGGCCGCGACGCCACCATCGACCTCCGCACCACCTTCGCCACCTGGCCCGACCCGATCCCCGCCATCCTCGCCGCAGCCGACCCCACCGCCATCCTCCGCCACGACGTCCACTACCAACCCCCACTGCCCACCTTCACCCGCGGCCCGGTAGCCCTCGTCGGCGACGCCGCCCACGCCATGACCCCCAACCTCGGCCAGGGCGCGTGCCAAGCGCTGGAAGACGCCGTGACCCTCGCCGCCCACGCAGGAACCCCCGACGGCCTGCGCCGCTACGACGCCGAACGCCGCCCCCGCGCCCAATCCATCGCCCGCCGCTCCCTCCGGGTCGCGGGCATGGTCCACACGCGCCGCGGCGAACGGCTGCGCAACGCGGTCGTGCGCGCGACACCGGAGTGGGTGATGCGCAAGCAGTTGCAGAGCATCGCGGGATGGCAGCCGCCGTCACCGTAGGCGCCGCCGCCAAGTGGTGTAGACGGGCCGGTAGCCGAACCTCGCCCACATCGGGGCCGCGATCGGGTTGTGGATGCTGTGGTGCAGCAGGACGGCCTGTGCGCCATGTGCCCGGAGCGCGCCGTGCGCCGCGGCGACGAGGCTGCGACCTGTGGACCGGCGGCGCGCGGGCGCGTCGACGTAGAGCCGGGAGAGGTATCCCGCAGGACCCACCGCCACCTGCCGCTCCACCCAGGCGCCCTGCGGCCGCTGCCCGTGGATGAAGCCGGTGCGATCCGCCGCGACCAGCAGCAGGTCCCGCCCGAGGGCGGCGGCCAGCTCGGCGTGCAGCCGCCCGCGCGGGTTCGGCCGGTGGGGCAGCGCGCCGAGGTCGGTCTCCAGCCGGTGCAACCGCTCGGCGTGGCCGACCAGCCAGGGGAGGTCGGCGGGCTCGGCGCGGCGGATGGTCGCGGGCCGGGCCGCGGGCCCGGGTTCCGGGTCGTCGATGCGGCGCATCGCCAGGGCGGTGATCGGGGCGAAGCCGCGGCGCAGCAGCGGGCCGGGGAGGGCGGTGTCCATGCTCGGCCAGGTGAGGGCCACCGCGCAGTCCCGGCCGTGGTCGGGGTGGGAGCGCAGGTGGGCCAGCGCCTCCTGCAGCAGGGTGTCCACCTCGTCGGCCGGGGCCGGGGCGGACACCAGCAGGTGGATCGTGTGCCTGCACAGAGCACCCCACAGCGCCTCGGGGGAGTCCTGGGGGTAGCGGTGGCTGCGGACCCAGGCCGCCGCGGTCCGGGTGGTGGTCAGCGCGGCTCCGGCGGGCGCGGCGGCGGGGGCGATCGCGGGATCGATGGCCTGCATCCGCCGGTTGTGCGCCCGCACCAGCTCCGTCACCGGCGCAGCCCGGCGATGCGGTCGAGCGCGGCCGCGGACCGCGGGTCGGTGAAGCCGGACAGGATCGCGCCGGCCTCGGCGGCGCGGGCCTCGGCCTCGGCCCGCTCGCCGGTCGCGGCCAGGGCGACTGCGAGGTTGACCAGCGCGCAGGCGGCAGACCACAGGTCGCGCTCGTGGCGGTGGCCCGCGGCCGCGAGGCGGTGGAAGCGCACGGCGTCCTCCGGGCGGTCCAGGTCCTGGTACGCCGCCCCGGCGCCGTCGTGGGCCGCGGCCTCCCGGTTGCGGTCGCCGATCTGCCGCTGCACGACGGCCGAGCGCTGGCAGGACTCCAGGGCCGCCGCGGGCTGGCCGAGCGCGCGCTGCACCCGGGCGAGTTCGAGGAGCCAGAACGCGCCCCAGGCCGGGTGGCCGTCGGCCTCGGCGATGCGCAGGGCCGCGGTGATGGTGGCCAGGGCCGCGTCGACCTCGCCGAGCTCGCGCTGCGCCATCGCCAGGTAGAACAGCGCGTTCCCCTCGTACGCCCGGTCGCCGACCTCCCGGCAGGTGGCCACCGCCGCGGTCAGGTCGGCCCGCGCGCCGTCGAGGTCGACGCGGTCGAAGCGGGTCATGCCCAGGTTGGTCTGCACGAGGGCGGTCCACCTGCGGTCGCCCAGCTCGGCGAAGATGTCGAGCCCGTCGCGGAAGCGGCGCTCGGCCGAGGGGAGCAGGCGCCGCCGCCAGTCGACCAGGCCCAGGGCGTTGACCGCGATCCCCTCGCCGTACCGGTCGCCGGTGCGGCGGCGCAGCCGCAGCGCCGCGGCGTGGTGGAGGGCCGCCTCGTCCAGCCGGTTGGACTGCAGGTGGGCCTTGCCGAGGCTGTCGTGCATCTCGGCCTGGCCGCGCTCGTCGCCCGCGGCGGTGGCCGCGGCCAGACCGATCTCGGCGGTGGCCACCCAGTCCTCGAACGGGTTGCGGCTGACGTAGCGGCTGCGCAGCAGGGCGGGGACGCGCCAGGCGACGTCGTGGTGGCCGGTGGTGGCGGCGGCGCGCACCACCGCGACCAGGTTCGCCGCCTCGTGGTCGAACCACGCCGCCGCGGCGGCCCGGTCCCGGAAGGACTCGACGGGGATGCCCGCGTCCGGCTCGCCGATCGGCGGCCTGCGGTCCAGCGGGGCCAGCAGGGCGACGGCCCGGTCGAGGCTGTGGTGGTAGTAGTCGAACACCCGCACCAGGGCCGCGTCGCGCGCCGCGTCGTCCTCGTGCTGGATGGCCTGCTGGGCGGCGTAGATCCGCAGCAGGTCGTGGAACTGGAAGCGGCCGGGGGCGGGCTGCTCGACGACGTGGGCGCCGACGAGCGCGTCCAGCGTCTGCCGGGCCGCGCCCACCCCGGTCCGCCCGATGGCCGCGGCGGCTGCCACCCCGAACTCCGGACCCGGGTGCAGGCCCAGCAGCCGGAAGAGGCGGGCAGCCGAGTCCGGCAGCGCCCGGTAAGACCAGGCGAAGACCGTGCGCACGGCGTCGGACTCGGCGTCCTGCTCGGCGGTCAGCGCGTCCCACAGCGCCGACTCGTCGCGCAGGTCCGCGATCAGCTCGTCCAGCGGCATCAGCGGCCTGCTCGACGCCCGCTCCGCGGCGATCCGCAGCGCGAGCGGCAGGCGGGCGCACAGCCGCGCCAGCTCGGCCAGCTCGTCGTCGCCGTCGGGCGCGCGGTAGCCCGCGGTGACGGCGCGCAGCAGCTTGACGGCGTCGTGCTCGGAGAAGACGTCGAGCACGAGCCGGTGCGCCCCGTCCCGGGCGACGAGGCCGGAGAAGCGGTGGCGGCTGGTGACGAGCACGAGGCAGTCCCGGTTCCCCGGCAGCAGCGGGCGGACCTGGTTGACCGTCGCCGCGTTGTCCAGCACCAGGAGCACGCGCCGGTCGGCCAGCAGCGAGCGGAACACGGCCGCGCGGTCGTCCACCTCGACCGGGATCGAGGGGCCGGGGACGCCCAGGGCGCGCAGGAAGTGGTCGAGCGCCTGCGCGGCGGTGACCGGGGCGCCGGGGTCGTAGCCGCGCAGGTTCAGGTACAGCTGGCCGTCCGGGAAGCGGTCGCGCACGCCGTGGGCCCAGTGCAGGGCGAGCGAGGTCTTGCCGACCCCGGCGGTGCCGGTGATCAGGTAGATGCCCGTCGTGGTCGACGCCCCCGCCTCCCGGTCGAGCACGGCGTCGAGCACCCGCAGCTCGACCCCGCGGTTGACGAACCCGCCGCCGGTGCCCGGTAGCTGCCGGGGGACCACCCGATCGGGCCCGCGGTCGCCGTGGAAGTGGACGCCGCCGTGGATGCTGCCCGCCTGCACCACCTCGTGGGCGGAGCCGGAGATGTCGGTGGTGTTCTCCCCGCCCGCGGATCTCCCGGCAGGCTCGGCCATCACGCGGTCCCGGGCGCGGCGGCCGCGATCTCGCGCGCGAAGAACCGGCTGATCTCTTCCCCTTTCCCGTACAGCGCCCGGATGAATTCCCGGCACCGGGCGGCCACCGCCGATCCGGTGTGGCGGATTCCGCCCTCCTGCAGACCGGTCTCGTCGTAGAGCAGTTCGTAGACGACGTGGTCGCCGAGGACGATCACTTCCGGCAGGATGCTGTGCCGCTCGTGGTCGGCGACCTCGCGCGCGTCGAGCACCCGGGTGTGGCCGCCGAGTTCGTCGCGCAGCCGCAGCAGGTGCATCTCCCACAGCAGGTAATCCGTCAGCGGGTGCTCGACCACCCGGATGCGCCAGGTCTGGAACCCCTTCGCGGCCATCTTCGCGTAGTGCTCGGCCAACTCCGCCCTGCGCTGCTCCAGCAGCGCGAGCGCGTGGTCCCACCGCCCGTCGGCGAAGGCGCGCCAGCTGGGGTCACCGGGTTCGCGGAAGGTCTGCAACCGCTCCAGCTTCCAGAACCCGGACGCGCCGATCCGCCAGAAGTCGGCCTCGAACCGCGACCAGTACGCCGCGCCGAGCAGGCGCTGGCCGCCTCCCGCCCCCAGCAGCTCACGCATCGGGCAGATCCGCCTTCGCCGCCCTGGCCATCCCGCGGGGGATCACCACGATCCGCTCGTCCGAGGCGACGTTCGCGCCATCGGGTAGGCGGCCTGCGTAGACCTCCGTGAAGTCCCGCCCGATCACGGCGACGTCGCCGTTGTCCAATTCCCAGATGTCGGGGCAGCCGCCTTCGCCGCCGCTGCCGGTCTCCCCGGACTCGCGCCCGCTGCCGGGTGCGGTGGGGGCGATGCCCAATCGCCGGGAGAATTCCGCTTTCGGGTCCGGACGCCAAATCCTGGAAGCCATGCGAAGCTCCTGAATGTAGTGCAGGCAAGAGGGTCAGGTTACCATTTCCGCAGGTCCGGCCAGAAGGTTTGCGGTCGCTCGATGGATTGACGGACAGCAGTGGGAAACCCGCCTAGCTGAGCTTCGGTCACGAAAGTTGCGCTCGTGGTCAACGCGGTGACCCTTTCGGGGGACATCTCGACGTCCATTTGCCAGGTAATCGCGGAGTGGTTTTAGCGGACTCGGGGAAACCCCGGATCGCGGGCAGGCGCCACCCGGCGGGCACAATCGGGGGGTGATCACCGACATCTTCGGGGAGCAGTTCCAGCCGCCTGCTGCGGTGGTGCTGGTGACGGCGGCTGCGGCGCTCCTCGTCGTCCTCTGGGGGACGTTGTGGCGGCCTGCTCGCAATGTCGTCACGATCGTGCATGAGGCTGGGCATGCGGTGGTGGCGTTGTTGGCCGGGAGGCGGTTGTCGGGGATCAGGCTGCACTCCGACACCTCTGGGGTCACCGTCTCGCGGGGGCGGACCGATGGGCCGGGGATGGTGTGCACGGCGCTTGCCGGGTACCTCGCGCCGTCGGTGCTCGGGTTGGTGTTCGCGGGGTTGCTGCTCGCCGAGCGGGTCGGGGTGGTGCTGGTCGTGTGCGCCGTGCTGCTGGTCGGGGTGCTGGTGATGGTCCGCAACCTCTACGGCGTGCTGTCGCTGCTGGTGACCGGGGGCGTCCTGTTCGCCGTGTCCTGGCTGGCCACCGCCGAGGTCAAGGCCGCGTTCGCCTACCTCATCACCTGGTTCCTGCTGCTCGGCGGGGTGCGGCCGGTGGTCGAGCTGCAGCGCAAGCGGCGCCGGGGGCAGGCGCGCGACTCCGACGCCGACCAGCTGCACCGGCTCACCGGCGCGCCCGGGCTGTTCTGGGTCGGGGTCTTCGGCGCGATCAACACCGCGGCGCTGGCCATCGCCGCCGCCTGGCTGCTCCTGCCCTGATTACGCTGCCCGCATGGCACGACTGACCAGGGCGCAGAGCCAGGCGCGCACCCGCGAGCGCCTGATCGCCACCGCCCGGCAGCTGTTCCTCGACGACGGCTACCACGCGACCTCCCTGGAGCGGGTCGCGGACGCCGCCGGGTTCTCCAAGGGCGCGGTCTACTCCAACTTCCGCAACAAGGACGAGCTGTGCCTCGCCGTCCTCGACGACATCCACGCGGGCCACCTGCGCGACATCGCCGCCGCCGTGGCGGGCCGGACCCCCGACGAGGCGATCGCCGCCGTCGCCGCGTGGGCCGAGCGCATGGTCGGCGACCAGGGCTGGACGGTGCTGGAAGTCGAGTTCGCCGTCCACGCCCACCGCGACCCCGCCCTGCGCGCCGAGCTGGCCGCCCGCGACCAGGCGGTGCGGACCGCCATCGAGGCCCTGGCCGGTCGGTGGAGCACCGCCCTGCCCGCGGCCGATCTGGCCACCGCCCTGCTCAGCCTCGGCATCGGGCTGGGCATCCGACGGGTCATCGACCCCACGGTTGACGTCGGTGTCCTCACCGGCACCCTGCGCGCCCTGCTGACCGCCGACCGGGCAGAATCGGGCACCTGACCAGCCCGGCCGAGAGGGACGCCGTGACCGAGATCGCCGAGACCGTCCGCAGCTGCGCGACCAGGGCCAAGGGCGCGGCCCCAGCGCTGGCCGCCGCCACCGACGAGGCGATCGACGCGGCCATCGGCGAGATGGCGGCCCGGCTGTCCTCGGCCCGCGACGCGGTGCTCAAGGCCAACGCCGCCGACGTCGCCGCCGCCGAGCGGTCGGGCATGAGCGGCGGCCTGCTCGACCGCCTGCGCATCACCGAGGAGCGCCTCGACGGCATGGCCGAGCAGCTGCGCCTGCTGGCCGCCGTGCCGCACCCGCCCGCATCGCGCGTGGTCGGCGCGCTCGACGGCGGCTTCGAGCTCATCGAGGTCCGCAAGCCCGTCGGGGTCATCGGCGCGAACTACGAGGCCCGCCCGAACGTCACCGTCGACGTGGCCTCCCAGCTGGTCAAGTCGCGCAACGCGGGCGTGCTGCGCACCGGGTCGGCGGCCCTGGCCAGCGCCCAGGCGCTCATCGAGCGGGTCATCGCCCCCGGCCTGTCCGATGTGGGCATCGATGAGGACGCCATCCAGCTCGTCCCCACCCCCGACCGGGCCGCGGCGGGCGCGCTGGTCGAGCTGCCCGACCTCGTCCCGCTGGTCATCGTGCGCGGCAGCGGGGAGACCACCCGCGAGCTCGACCGCAGGGCGGCCCAGCACGGCGTCCGCACGCTCGCGCACGCCGACGGCGGCGGCGTCCTCTACTACGACGTGCACGCCGACCCGGACTTCGCCGCCGACCTCATCACCCGCAGCCTCGACCGACTCGGCGTCTGCAACCGGCTCAACCTGCTGCTCGTCCACAAGGCCGTCTACGAGACCGCGCTGCCCACCATCCAGTCCGCCCTGGACCGCGCGGGCGTGCGGGCGTCGCTGCCCCCGCACGAGCACCCGATCGGCTACGAGTGGGCGCTCGACGGCGCCCGCGAGGCCACCGTCACCATCGCCCCGGTCGACGATCTGCACCACGCCGTCCGGATCGCCAACGAGGACACCTCGGGCCTGGCGGCGGGCATCGTCACCACCGACGAGGCCGCCGCGGACGCCTTCTTCGCCGGGTACACCGGCACCGGGGTGTTCTGGAACGCCCCGACCCGCCTGCTCGACGGCTTCAAGCTGCTGGGCGTGCCCGAGACCGGCATCAACCTCGACCGCGTGCCCGGTCCGCGCGGCCCCGTCACCTTCACCGACCTGGCCCTGCGCCAGTACGCGGTCCGACCCGCCCGCCAGTTGTGACCTGGGCAACTGCGCGTGAACCCGGCGGAGCCCAGGCGCGCTCGGCGCCGCGCCGAGGGCTACGATCCTCCCGGGTGCTCGTCGGGTACCCGCGAGTAAGTCCCACCACCAGGCAGTGCAGGAGGCAGGAGTGACTGCAGTAGCCCCCAAGCCGATCGCCACGCGGCCTTATCCGGCCGGCGCGAAGGCCAAGGGTTCGTACCTGCTGCGGCTGTTCCGCACGACGGACCACAAGCAGATCGGCATCATGTACCTGGTCACGTCGTTCGCCTTCTTCATGGTGGGCGGCGCGATGGCCATGCTGATCCGCAGCGAGCTGGCCGTGCCGGGGCAGCAGTTCCTGTCCCAGGAGCAGTACAACCAGCTGTTCACCATGCACGGCACGGTGATGCTGCTGCTGTACGCGACCCCGATCCTCTTCGGCTTCGCCAACTTCATCCTGCCGCTGCAGATCGGCTCCCCGGACGTCGCCTTCCCGCGGCTCAACGCCTTCTCCTACTGGCTGTACCTCTTCGGCGGCCTGATCGTGATGGCGGGCTTCCTCACCCCGGGCGGCGCGGCGGACTTCGGCTGGTTCGCCTACACCCCGCTGTCCGACAAGATCCACTCGCCCGGCGTGGGCGCCGACCTGTGGATCACCGGTCTGGTCGTCGGCGGTCTCGGCACCATCCTGGGCGCGGTCAACATGCTGACCACGATCGTCTGCCTGCGCGCCCCCGGCATGACCATGTTCCGGATGCCGATCTTCACCTGGAACATCCTGATCACCAGCATCCTGGTGCTGCTGGCGTTCCCGATCCTGACCGCGGCGCTGCTGGGCCTGCTGGCCGACCGCCAGCTCGGGGCGCACGTGTTCGACCCCGCCAACGGCGGCGTCATCCTCTGGCAGCACCTGTTCTGGTTCTTCGGCCACCCCGAGGTCTACATCGTCGCGCTGCCGTTCTTCGGCATCGTCTCCGAGATCATCCCGGTGTTCAGCCGCAAGCCGCTGTTCGGCTACCGCGGCCTGATCTACGCGACCCTGGGCATCGCGGCCCTGTCGATGACCGTGTGGGCCCACCACATGTACGCCACCGGCGCGGTGCTGCTGCCGTTCTTCGCGTTCATGACGTTCCTCATCGCCGTCCCGACCGGTGTGAAGTTCTTCAACTGGATCGGCACGATGTGGAAGGGGCAGCTCACCTTCGAGACCCCGATGCTGTTCAGCGTCGGCTTCCTGGTGACCTTCCTCTTCGGCGGCCTGACCGGTGTGCTGCTGGCCGCCCCGGCCATCGACTTCCACGTCTCGGACACCTACTTCGTCGTCGCGCACTTCCACTACGTGCTCTACGGCACGATCGTGTTCGCCACCTTCGCGGGCATCTACTTCTGGTTCCCGAAGATCACCGGCCGGTTCCTCGACGAGCCGCTGGGCAAGCTGCACTTCTGGACCACGTTCATCGGCTTCCACGGCACGTTCCTCGTCCAGCACTGGCTGGGCAACGAGGGCTTCCCCCGCCGCTACGCCGACTACCTGCCCACCGACGGGTTCACCACGCTCAACATGATCTCCACGATCGGGGCGTACATCCTGGGCGCGTCGACGCTGCCGTTCATCTGGAACATCTTCAAGAGCTACCGCTACGGCGAGATCACCACCGCCGACGACCCGTGGGGCTACGGCAACTCCCTGGAGTGGGCCACGAGCTCGCCGCCGCCGCGCCACAACTTCACCGAGCTGCCCCGGATCCGCTCCGAGCGTCCGGCGTTCGACCTGCACTACCCGCACATGATCGAACAGACCCACCACGACAAGTACGTGGGCGTCGGCTCGGCGAAGCACCGCCCCGCCCCGTCGGAGATCGTCGCGGAGAAGATGAACCCCGACGAGATCTCCAAGGGCGATCCCACGCTGCCGAACTAAGACACCCCGAGGCCCCGCTCACGCGGGGCCTCGCGGTTGTGAGGGGGTTCTTCTCGTGGCACCAACGCCAGTGCTGGTCACCGTCACCGGCCCCGACAAGCCCGGTGTGTCCTCGGTCCTCTTCGCCGTGCTCACCCGGCACGGGGTGGAGCTCATCGACGTCGAGCAGGTGGTCATCCGCGGCCAGCTCGTGCTGGGCGTGCTGGTGGCCACCGACCGGGACGCCGAGGGCCTGCAGGAGGCCGTCGAGCAGGCGATGGCCTCGGTGGCCATGCGCGTCGACGTCGAGGTCGGCGCCGACCCGGGCTCGCAGGCCCGCATCGGCTCCTCGCACGTCGTCGTCGTGCTGGGCGCGCCGATGACCGCCCGCGCGTTCACCGAGGTGGCCCGCCGCCTGGCCGCCCTGGGCACCAATATCGACTCGATCCGCCGGGTCGCCGACTACCCGGTGACCGGCCTGGAGCTGCGCGTCTCGGTGGACGACGACACCGAGGCCGCCGACGCCGCCCTGCGGTCGGCCCTGGTCGAGGTGGCCACCCGCGTCGGCCTGGACATCTCCGTCGAGCGCGACCTGCTCTCCCGCCGCGCCAAGCGCCTGATCGTCTTCGACGTGGACTCCACCCTCATCCAGGGCGAGGTCATCGAGATGCTCGCGGCCAAGGCGGGCTGCGAGGCCGAGGTCCGCGAGGTCACCGAGGCGGCCATGCGCGGCGAGCTGGACTTCGCCGAGTCCCTGCGCCGCCGGGTGGCGACGCTGGCCGGGCTGCCGGAGTCGGTGCTGGCCGAGGTCGCCGCCGACCTGGAACTGACCCCGGGCGCCCGCACGACGATCCGCACGCTCAAGCGCCTGGGATTCCGCTGCGGCGTGGTCTCCGGCGGCTTCACCACGATCATCGACCACCTGGTGGACGACCTCGGCCTGGACTTCGCCGCGGCGAACGAGTTGGAGGTCGTCGACGGCAAGCTCACCGGCCGCGTGGTCGGCGAGATCGTGGACCGCCCCGGCAAGGCCACCGCCCTGCGCCGCTTCGCCGACCAGTACGGCATCCCGCTGGCCCAGTGCGTGGCCGTCGGCGACGGCGCGAACGACATCGACATGCTCTCCACCGCGGGCCTGGGCGTCGCCTTCAACGCCAAACCCGCGCTGCGCGAGGTGGCCGACACCGCCCTGTCCCACCCCTACCTCGACGCCGTGCTCTTCCTGCTGGGCGTCACCCGCGCCGAGGTGGAGGCCGCCGACCTGGCCGACGGCATCCCGCCATCGCGCCTATGAGCGTCCTGTCGGGCCTGTTCCACCGGCATGGCGAGGAACCGGACGTCGTCCGCGCCATGCCGGTGGTCCTGCGCATCGAACGCGACCTCCCCGGCCGCACCCCGCTGCTGGAAGCCGCCGCAGCCGCCGCCGTGGCCCTCTGCCTCGACCCCCGCGCCCAGGAGGGCGGCGAGTGGCACCCCCAGGTCGCCGCCTGGATCGACGGCCGCATCCGCAAGGTCACCCGCCGCGCCCGCGGCGCCCACTGGGCCGCCGTCCAGGACCTCCCGGGCATCACCGCCACCATCGACGGCGCCGAAGCCCGAGCCCTGCTCCCCTGCCCCATCCCGGACACCCCCAAGCAGGTCGCCAGGCTCCAGATCTCGGGCACCGAACTCCCCGAAGACACCCCACCCCCACCCCGCCCCGACCAACCGGTCCTCTGGATCAACCCCACCGTCACCATGACCGTGGGCAAACTGGCCGCCCAAGTAGGCCACGGCTCCATGCTCCTGGCCGCCTACGCGGAAGCCTCCGGAATAGACCTCTCCACCTGGAACCACCACTGCGCCGTCCGCAAGCCCCCACAACCCCTCTGGGCCGCAAACACCATCACCACGTGGGAATCAGACCGAGCAGTACCCGTACAAGATGCCGGCTACACCGAAGTAGACCCCGGCACCGTCACGGTCATCGCCCAGTGGCCAAAAGACGCCACCACCCCGTAACGCCGGTAGGTATTCGACCGCTCTTCCCCCTGCTCCCTCGTCCTGGCAGCAGTTAGCCCTGGGAGGGCGGTGTCAAGGGCCGGCGCAGCCGGTCGCGCAGCGACGCCGCAGGCGCCCTTGACGCCGCCCTCCCAGGGTTAAACAATCAAGCCAGAGGGAGCAACACCCCGAACCCGATTCTCTTCAATTCCGCCCTATTGGAAACCGGCTCTTCAACCGGCTTCAAACCCCAGCCGTCAGAAGCCGACCTTGTCGGCCGCGATCAGCAGGTAGTGGAAACTACCCTCCCGATAAGCCTGCAAGAACGACTTCTCCACCCCAGTAGCCACCGAAGACCGCTCCCGCAACTCCCAGTACGGGATCGTCTGCGGAGTCAGGTCCACCACGTTGATCGGCACCAGCCCATTGGCCTGCAGCGCCTTGAAGTACTGGCTGCGCGGGTGCACGCTGCACGTGTAGCGCTCGTCGATCTGGCTGACGGCCTTCGACCGCCCCCCGGTCACGTCGTTGTAGCACCCGGTGATGCACACGTACCGCCCGCCGTGCACCAGCAGCCGCGAGAACTCCCGGTACAGGTCGAACAGGTCGACGTACATGGTCGTCTCGTTCGTCCAGATGCCCCGCCGCGAGCCGGTGTCGAAGCCGGTGTCGAGCATGTTCCGGAAGTGGAACCGCACCCGGTCGGCCACGCCCCAGCGGCTCGCCTCGGCGTTGGCGAAGTCGACCTGCTTCTGCGAGATGCTCACCCCGTCGACGGCGCACCCGAACCGCCGGTTCGCCATGAACGAGGTGCCGCCGCGCCCGGAGCCCGCGTCCAGCAGCGCGTCGGTGGGCTGGATCGGTCCGAGGTGGTCCAGCAGCACGTCCGCCTGCGCCGACTCCAGCCGGTGCAGCTCGGCGATGATCGCCTCGTCGGGGCCGTCGAGCACCGCGGGGTCGTAGTCGCCGAGGCCGTAGTGGTGGTGGTAGAGCCCGTCGACCTCGCCGAGCCGCAGGTTGACCGGGTCCTGCTCGTTGTTCCAGTACTCGGCGATGGACTGCTGGTACGCGGTGCGCAGTACGGGGTCAGCGGACATCGTCATCTGGTTTCTCCTCGGATGCGTTGTATCGCGCGGTCGTGCTGTGCCATTCGCGGTTGCCGCCGAGCCAGGCCCAGATGTCGGCGAGGAACCGGCGGAGCTGGGGGGACCCGGTCGCGCTGAGCGCGGCGGCCTCCACGACGAAGGTGTGCATCAGCTCGTTGTGGATCTCGACGGTCCGGTCGAGGGCCTCCTTGGGGGAGCAGCCCTCCTCGGTGCGGATCACCTTCGGCAGGTCGAAGTCGTCGTCGGTCTCCTTCGCGTTGGAGTAGACGTCGTTGAGGACGACGCTGGCGGTGCCCGCGAGCGAGAACACCCGCCGCACGGCCGGGTGGGCGAACTCCGACGCGGTCAGCTCGTAGCCCGCGACCGGGTCGACCAGGGTCATCGGCGGCAGGAAGCTGTTCTGGTGCCGGTGGGTCAGGTACTCCCAGACCGGCGGGATGCGGCCGGAGACCCGCCAGATCGCCTCGTGGTTGTAGGCCATGAACATGATCGACAGCTGGTGCCGCAGCCGCAGCACCTGCGCGGGGGAGGCGTACTCCGAGAGGTGCTCCATCGCCGAGCGGTAGGCGACCGCCACCGGTTCGGCGTCGAGGGCCTTGGTCAGCTCGGGCACGTAGGCCGCGGGCAGGTCCACCGGGTCCATCGCCGCGTGCGTCAGGCCCAGCCGCTCGCCCAGCACGGCCGGGTTGGCGCCCATCGACTCCTCGTCGACGAAGTGGTCGTCGGTGGCCCACTCGGCCAGGACGCACTTGGCCGCGGCCAGCAGCCGGTCGGGGTCGTCGGTGCCCGGGTGGGCCAGCATCATCAGCCGCCCGAAGTCGGCCTTGTGCAGCTTGTCGGCCTGCCCCGGGTAGATGCCGACCTCGGCGGCCCAGTCGATGAGCTGGTCGTTGACCAGCTTGCCCAGCGCGCGGTCGTCGCGGACCGCGCCGGGGCAGAACAGGCCGTGGTCGTCGGTCTCGGCGGGCTCGACCCGGGCCAGGCGGGCCGCCGCGGTGCCCAGGCCGGTCGGCCCGGACAGCAGCGGGTGCGGCTTGTGCGGGATCAGGTCGGCCAGCGCGCCGGGCGCGCCATCCAGGTTGGACAGGATGGCGCGCGCGGCGTCGGCCAGCTCGGACGCGGACGCGGGCGCGAAGACCCGCGACAGTACGGACATGGTTGTCTCCTCCGAGCGGGTCGCTTCAGAGCTGGACGCCGTCGAGCACGCCGAGCGCGTCGGGGACGAGCACGGCCGCCGAGTAGTACGTGGTGACCAGGTAGGACGCGATCGCCTTGTCGCTGATGCCCATGAACCGCACGCTCAGCCCCGGCTGGTGCTCCTCGGGGAGGCCGGTCTGGTGGAGCCCGATCACGCCCTGGTTCTCCTCGCCCGTCCGCATGGCGATGACCGCGCTGGTGCCGCTGGGCCCGATCGGGATCTTGTCGCAGGGCAGCAGCGGCACGCCGCGCCAGGACGCCTGCCGCGTGCCCTCGACGACGACCGCGGGCGGGTGCAGGCCGAGCCTGCTGCACTCCCGCCCGAACGCGGCGATCGTGCGCGGGTGCGCCAGCAGGACCTTGGTCTTGCGCCTGCGGCTCAGCAGCGTGTCCATGTCGTCGGGCGTGGGCGGGCCGGAGCGGGAGCGGATGCGCTGGGTCGGGTCCACGTTGTGCAGCAGCCCGAACTCCCGGTTGTTGATCATCTCGTGCTCCTGCTTCTCGCGCAGGGCCTCGATGGTCAGCCGCAGCTGCTCCTCGGCCTGGTTCATCGGGGAGCTGTACAGGTCGGACACCCGGGTGTGGATGCGCAGCACGGTCTGGGCGACGCTCAGCTCGTACTCGCGGGGGTGCAGCTCGTAGTCGACGTAGGTGCTGGGCAGCACCGGCTCCCCGGTGTGCCCGGAGGCGACCGCGACCTCGGCCTCGCCCTTCTTGTTCACCGCTGGCGGCCGCCGGGACAGGTGCGCCCGCAGCTGCGGGGCGTTGTCCAGGACCTCGGCGAGCGCCGCCCGGGGCAGGCTCAGCGCGATCACGTCGGTGACGGCCTCGACGGTGTAGCGGGGCTCGCCGCCCCGGAACGCCTCCTGCCCGACGCAGCCGCCCTCGCCGAGCACGTCGAGCGCGACGGGGTCGCCGTACTCGCCGCGGCCGACCTTGCTCACCCGGCCGTGCGCCACCACGGTCACCGCGTCGGTGGGCAGCGCGTCGCCCGCGGCGAACTCCCGCTGCTCGAAGCGGTCGGCCAGCGCGGAGAGCACGTCCTCCTCCGCGAAGCCGCTGAGCACTTCGGACAGCTCGGCGGGGATCACCCGGTACAGCGAGCCGATGGCGGTGCACCCGACCAGGCCGTCGCCCGCGAGCGGGACGCGCCTGCGGTTGACCCGGTAGGCCCCGCCCCTGGCCTCCACCCACGGCAGGACCCGCAGCAGCCACCGGTCGGTGATCTCCTGCGACTGCGGCGGCGTCTTGGTGGTGGTGGCCAGGTTGCGGGCGGCCGCGGTGCTGAGGCTCATGCGCCATTCGGCGACGAGCTGGGTGGTCACCGGGTCAGCCCTCCCGGCCGATCTCGACGTTCTCCAGCACGGCGAGCGCGTCGGGGATCAGCACGGCGCAGGAGTAGTAGGCGCTGACCAGGTAGGAGATGATCGCCTTCTCGTTGATCCCCATGAAGCGCACCGACAGGCCGGGCTTGTACTCGTCCGGCAGGCCGGTCTGGTGCAGGCCGATGACGCCCTGGTTCTCCATGCCCGCGCGCAGCAGGATGATCTTGCTGGTCCGGGTCTCGCTGACCGGGATCTTGTTGCAGGGCAGGATCGGCACGCCCCGCCAGGCCGGGATCTTGTGCCCGCTGAAGTCGATCGGGTCGGGGTAGATGCCGCGCTTGTTCCACTCCCGGCCGATGGCGGCGATGGTGCGCGGGTGCGCGAGGAACGCCGTGGGCTCCTTCCACACCACCGACAGCAGCTGGTCGAGGTCGTCCGGGGTCGGCGGGCCGTTGCGGGTGTTCAGGCGGTTGGCGTAGTCGGCGTTGTGCAGCAGGCCGATCTCCGGGTTGTTGATCATCTCGTGCTCTTGCCGCTCGCGCAGCGCCTCGATGGTCAGCCGCAGCTGCTGCTCGACCTGGTCCATCGGCTCGTTGTAGAGGTCGGCGACGCGGGTGTGCACGCGCAGGACCGTCTGGGCGACGCTGAGGGGGTACTCGCGCGGGGAGAGCTCGTAGTCGACGTAGGTGCCCGGCAGCTCGGCCTCGCCCTCGTGCCCGGCCGACATCTCGATCTTCGCTTCGCCGTGCTCGTTGCGGTTGCGCGACATGCGCTCCTGGAACTGGTGCAGCTGCGTCTGCAGCGGCTCCGACTGGCGCAGCACCTCGTCGAAGCCCGCCTGCTGCAGGACGAGCACGACGCAGGAGGTCTCGGCCTTGACCGTGTACTCCCACATGCTCTGCGGGTCGGCCAGCGTCTCGTCGCCGAAGTGGTCGCCGTCGGCGAGCACGCCGAGCTCGGTGGGCTCGCCGTACTGCCCGGTGCCGATCTTCTTCACCCGGCCGTGCACGATGAGGAAGGCGTGGTCGGACGGGTTGCCGAACTCCACGATCACGTCGCCGGGCTGGTACTCGCGCTGCTCGAAGCGCTCGGCGAGCGCGGTCAGGGTGTCGAGGTCGTCCAAGCCGCGCAGCAGCGGCAGCTCGCACAGCTCCGGCGGCACGACCTGGGCCCGGTCGCCGATGTTGGCGAAGGTGACGCGGCCGTCGCCGACGGCGTAGCTCATCCGCCGGTTCACCCGGAAGGTGCCGCCCTTGGCCTCGATCCAGGGCAGCACGCGCAGCAGCCAGCGCGAGGTGATCGCCTGCATCTGCGGCACGGACTTGGTCGTCGTCGCCAGATTTCGGGCCGCAGCCGTGCCCAGGCTGGTGGGAAAAGCGTTCTCCTCGGTCTGGGGCTCGACCGGTTCGGTCACTGTCACTACGCCGCACCGCCAATTCAGGGATTGTTGTCGTCGAATAGGGGACTAAAAGCGGTTGTGATCACCGGGTGACGAAGCTATCAGCGCTGATCACAAGGCGTACAGTCGCTCGAACGTGTGCAGAATTGCACGCCTTCGGCAGACGACGGAACCCGAATGCGGGAGTGATCGTCACTCAGACGATCACCGCGGTCAGTGCTGCGCTGCCAGTCGGGTGAGGGCGCCCCGGACAACCTGAGGATTCGTCGTCGTCCAGAACGGCGGCAGCGAATTGCGCAGGAATCCCCCGTATCGGGCGGTGGCGATGCGCGGGTCCAGCACGGCGATGACGCCCCGGTCGGTGGTCGAGCGCAGCAGCCTGCCCGCGCCCTGGGCCAGCAGCAGCGCGGCGTGGGTGGCGGCCACGGTCAGGAAGCCGTTGCCGCCGTGCGCCTCGACCGCGCGCTGCCGGGCCGAGGCCAGCGGGTCGTCCGGCCGGGGGAACGGGATGCGGTCGATCACCACCAGCGACAGCGACGGCCCGGGCACGTCCACCCCCTGCCACAGCGACAGCGTGCCGAACAGGCTGGTGGCCGGGTCCTCGGCGAATTTCTTGACCAGCAGCGACGTGGAGTCCTCGCCCTGGCAGAGCACATCGGTCGACAGCCGCTCGCGCAGCGCCTGGGTGGCGTGCTTGGCCGCGCGCATCGAGGAGAACAGCCCCAGCGTGCGCCCGCCCGCGGCCTCGACCAGCTCGGCCAGCTCGGCCAGCACGGCGTCGGGCAGCCCGTCGCGCCCCGGCGGCGGCAGGTGCTTGGCCAGGTAGAGGATGCCGCTCTTGGCGTGGTCGAACGGCGAGCCGACGTCCAGGCCGCGCCAGCGGATGTCGCCCTTGTCCCGGGGCGGCTCCTTGGCCGTGGCCGCGCCGTCGGCCTGCTGGCCCTGCCGCTGCTCCGGCGGCAGGCCCCACTGCCTGGCCAGCGCGTCGAAGCTGCCGCCGAGGGTCAGGGTGGCGCTGGTGAGCACGGTCGTGGTCTCGCCGAACAGGCGCTCGCGCAGCAGCCCGGCCACGCTCAGCGGGGCGATGCGCAGGACCGCGGGCCGGTCGTTCTCGCGGCTCACCCACACCACGTCGCGCCGGTCGGCCTCCGGCGGGTCGAACGCCTCCAGCATCCGCTCGGCGGTGTCGTGCGCCTCGTCCAGCACCGACAGCGCGAGCTTGCGGGCCGTGGCCGTCTCCACGTCGTCCTTCTTCTCCGGGCCCATCGCGGTGATGCAGGCGTGCGCGGCGTCGCGGATGACGGTCAGCGTGGTGCGGATCGGGTCGGGCAGGGCGTCCATCCGGGCGGCGGGCACGTCCTCCAGCAGCATGCCCAGGCCCTCACCGGCCTCGGCGAGGCGGTCGGCGAGGCCGTCCTCGACCAGCCGCCCGACCCGGCGGGCGGCGATGCCCACGCTCGCCGCGGACAGCTCGCCGGTGGCCACCGAGGTCACCCGGTCGACCAGCTCGTGCGCCTCGTCGACGATGACGACGTCGTGCTCGGGGAGCACCTGGTAGCCCTGCAGCGCGTCGATGGCCAGCAGGGCGTGGTTGGTGACCACGATGTCGGCCCGGCCCGCCTCCGCCCTGGCGCGCTCGGCGAAGCAGTCGGTGCCGATGGGGCACTTGGCCACGCCCAGGCACTCCCGCGCCGACACCGACACCTGCCGCCAGCCCTGGTCGGACACGCCCGGCACGAGCTCGTCGCGGTCGCCGGTCTCGGTCTCCGACGCCCACTCCCGCAGCCGGGTGACCTCGCGGCCGAGCCGGGAGACCGCGAACGGGTCGAACAGGCCCTGCTCCTGCGGCTCCTCGGGGGCGTCGAGCCGGTGCAGGCACAGGTAGTTGCGCCTGCCCTTGAGGATGGCGAAGGTCGGCGCCCGCCGCAGGTCCTTGGCCAGCGCCTTCGCCACGCGCGGCAGGTCGCGGTCGACGAGTTGGCGCTGCAGCGCGATGGTCGCGGTGGACACCACCACGGTGGTGCCCTTCTCCACGGCGTGCCGGATCGCCGGGACCAGGTAGGCCAGCGACTTGCCGGTGCCGGTCCCGGCCTGCACGGCCACGTGGTCGCCGGTGCGGATGGCCTTGGCCACGGCCTCGGCCATCTCGACCTGGCCGGGCCGCTCCGCGCCGCCCACCGCCCCGACGGCGGTTTCCAGCAGGGCGCGGACGGGCGGCAGGGCGGGCATGGTCGTAGACCGTACCCCGACGGGTCAGCGCTCCAGCGCGACGACCCGGCTCGGCAGCTCGGCGTTGCGCCGGGTCTTCGTCCAGCGGTTGTTCCCCCGCACCAATCGGGAAAATGCGCGCCAGGACGTGATGTAGAAGGTGTAGATGTAAAGCGCGTAGAGGAATCCGTATCCGATCGAACGCACGAGCCCGACGCGCGGTTCGCATTTCTTCCGGTAGATCGGGCCCCAGATCAGGAACGGCAGCAGGCCGAAGGAACCGTAGGTGGCGAACAGCACCCACGCGCCGCCGCTGAACCACTGCCAGACCGCCGCGGGGTCGTCCACGGCGCGGATTCCCAGCAGCAGGAACGGAATCGGGTAGACGAGGGTGCCCAGCAGCTGCATCCACGGCTGGGCGAGGTAGTAGAGCATCTCGGCGGCGCCGAGGGTGGACAGGTGCGGGGAATCCCAGATCCGGCGCACGTACCGACCGCACTGCATCGTGCCCTGGCCCCACCGGGTGCGCTGGGCCAGGAACCGGCGCAGGCTGTAGAGCGCCTCCTGGTCGACGTGGGTGTCGATGGTGAACCCGGTCTTCCAGCCCGCGGTGAGCAGGTGCACGCCGAGCTCGAAGTCCTCCAGCAGCGCGCCGCGCCACGGCCCGGACCGGTCGGCGATCGCGTCGAGCGCCGAGAGGCGGGTGAACTGGCCGTTGCCGCCCATCGAGATGGTGCCGGTCTTGCCGCGGGAGAGCTGGATCGCCGCGATGGCGCTGCGGAACTCCAGGTCCTGCATGCGGACCAGCGCCGCGCCCAGGCGCCGGCGCAGCGGCCCGCCGTCGCGCGGCGGGACGCCCCGGTTGCCCATCCGCACGTCCACCTGCACCGCGCCGATCGCGGGGTCGCCGAAGAGGTGGTCGGCGGCGCACACGTCGAGGCAGTTGGGCGCGGGCCTGCCGTCGGCGTCGACCACGACGACGATGGCGCGGTCGGTGTCGGCGTGCTTGCCCATCCACGCCTTGAGCTCGCGGTAGGCGGCGTTGAGCGCGTGCCCCTTGCCGGTGCGGGCGTCCGGGCGGAACCGGCGGACCAGGTGCAGGTGCCGGTCGCCGCCGCGCTTGGGCCCGCGCAGCGCGGCGACCACCTCGGCGGTGGCGTCGTCGGAGTCGTCGTCGACGACCCACACGTGCGCGTGCGGGAAGGTGCCGCGCAGGTAGCGGATCGTGCCGCCGATGACGGCCTCCTCGTCGCGGCAGGGCACGAAGAAGTGCCACTCCAGCCCGGTGGCGTCGCCCACGGGTCCGCGCTTGTGCCGCAGGTAGGGGACCACGATCAGGCAGACGTAGGTCACGAACGCCACGCTCATCGTCAGCGCGAGGGCCTGGGTGAAGCCCAGCAGGACGGACAGGCTCACGGCGCCGGCTTCCCGGTCGCTGGCTTCCCGGACGCTGGCTTCCCGGTCGCGGGCTTCCTGGTCGCCAGCCACACGAACAGCACCAGCGCCGCCGCGCCGCCGATCACGCTCACCATCGAGCCCAGCAGCGTGTGGCCCCAGTGGTAGCCGCGGTCGGTGCCCAGCCACTCGATCAGGCCGACGAGGGTGAGCACGCGCAGCTGGTTGACCACGACCACCGCGGCGGTGGCGACGAGCAGCGCGGTCAGCACGCGCTTGGTGATGGCGGGCCGCAGCGCGATCATCACCGCGCCGACGACCAGCAGCGGCAGCACCAGGAAGGCCGACGTGCACTCCGGGCTCATCCGCAGGCCGAACGGCGTGTCCGAGCCTAGTCCGAAGTAGACCGTCTGGCGCTCCGCTGCCAAGTGGACGCCGTCGCTGGTGACCACCTTCAGGATTCCGCTTGCCAGCACCATCTCCGCGGTGCGGTAGAGCTTGTTGCCGACGACGAGCGCCACGGCGAGCGCGCCGAGGGCGACGACGACCGGGGTGGTGGGTGCTGGTCTTCGGGGCAGCGCTGTCGCCACGCGATCTCCTGGGGTCGGCCTGGCCGCATGGCCCGGTGGGGGACCGCCCCATCATCGTTCCGGACCGTGCGTCTGCCCATCGCTCGAAGGGGTGATGATTCGCTCGACGGGCGATACCCCGAGTAGATGAACCGGGTGACCAGTGCTGGTGTCCGTTGCGATCTTCACCTCTTCAGGTGGTGGTGCGTGTCGACTGTCGAGTCAGGCTCGTTTAGGCCGGTGTCCCTTCGCGACGTTGATCGTCGCCGGTTCCCGATGGAGGAATGGATGCACAACCGAATGGCGCGCCGGGCGGGCCTGCTCGGCTTGGCCGTCGCCGCCGCGCTCGTCGCCGGGGCCGTCCCCGCGGCGGCGGCCCCCGGCGACGGGTCGGCCTACGCGCTCTCCGCCGAGCTGACCCTCGCGGGCACGGGCGCGGTGCGGGTCGGCCCGATCGCGCCCAGCAGCACCGAAGGCCCCAGACAGGCGTCGGTGGCCACCGCGAACGTCCCCACCGTGCTGACCACCGGCCTGCTGACCAGCGAGTCCGAACTGGACGAGGAAACCGGCGTCGTGCGCTCGCAGGCCGCCACCGCCGATGTCGAGGTCCTGCTGGCCCGGCTCGGCTCGATCGGCCTGGTGCAGGCG
Source organism: Actinokineospora sp. NPDC004072 (assembly GCF_053604195.1). NCBI lineage: Bacteria > Bacillati > Actinomycetota > Actinomycetes > Pseudonocardiales > Pseudonocardiaceae > Actinokineospora > Actinokineospora sp. NPDC004072. Next base: position 76,559 of record NZ_JBSGHB010000012.1, read on the forward strand.
GACTGCGAGGCCACGCAGTCCGGTGTGGCAGGCTCGACGACGCTGGCCGACGTGCGCCTGGCCGGGGTCACCGTCGGGGCGAACCCCGCCCCCAACACCAAGGTCGAGGTCGACCTCGGCCTGACCGATCTGATCACGCTCATCTTCAACGAGCAGATCCGCAACGCCGACGGCAGCCTCACGGTCAACGCCGTGCACCTCAAGGCCGACCTGCTGGTCGCCACCGGCGACGTGGTGATCTCCCAGGCCCGCTGCGGCCCGGCGGCCCCGCCGATCCCGCTGGCCTCCGGCATCGGCCTCTGGCTGGGCCTGGGCGTGGTCGGCGCGGCCGTGCCGTTCTGGGTCGCCGCCCTGCGCAGGCGGGCCTGATGTACAAGGCCCCCACCGGTGGCGCGATCGGCGGCGCGGGCCTGGCCGCCACCGGCGCCGATGTCGGCTGGTGGATCGCGCTGGGCCTGGCCCTGCTGGTCGTCGGAATCCTGCTCCTGCACGCCAAGCGGCGCGTGCGCGAATAGAGAGGCGGTTCGCGGTGCACGAGGTGCTGCTGCTCGTCGGAACCCGTCCGGAGGCGGTGAAGGCGGCCCCGGTCGCCCTGGCCATGCCCGGCTCCGGGCTGACCCCGGTCATCGTCCACAGCGGACAGCACGGTCCGGTGGTCGGCCAGGCGCTCGCCCCGTTCGGCCTGCGTCCCGACGAGCAGCTGGCCGTGCGCCGCACCGGCGGGGGGCAGGCGGAGCTGGTCTCCGCCCTGCTGCCCGCGCTGGATGCCGTGCTGGAGCGCAGGAAGCCCGCCGCGGTCGTCGTCCAAGGCGACACGACGACGACCCTGGCGGGCGCCCTGGCGGCGTTCTGGCGCGGTGTGCCGGTCGCGCACCTGGAGGCGGGCCTGCGCACGGGCGACCTGCGCGCGCCCTTCCCCGAGGAGGGCAACCGCCAGATGATCGCCCGCCTGGCCGCCCTGCACCTGGCCCCGACCCCGGACGCCGCCGCCGCGCTGCGCGCCGAATCCGTGCCGGTACCCGACATCGTGGTCACGGGCAACACCGTGGTGGACGCGGTCCGGCTGATCGCGTCCGCCGACCACCCGATCGCCGACCCCGCCTTCGCCGCGCTGGCGCCGGACCTGGCCGCAGGCGCCCGGCTGGTCCTGGTGACCGTCCACCGCCGCGAGTCCTGGGGCGCGCCGCTGCAGGGCATCCTGCTGGCCATCCGCGCCCTGCTGGAACGCCACCCGGACGTGCGCGTGCTGCTGCCCGCCCACCCCAACCCGGCCGTGCGCGCCGAGGTCAGCGCCGCCCTGACGGGCACCCCGCGCGCCGTCGTCACCGACCCGCTGCCCTACCCGGACCTGGTCCAGGCCCTGCGCCGCGCCACCCTGGTCATCACCGACTCCGGCGGCATCCAGGAGGAGGCCCCCACCTTCGGCGTCCCCGTCCTGGTCACCCGCGACACCACCGAACGCCCCGAAGCCCTCCGCGCAGGCTGCGCCCGCCTCGTCGGCACCGACCCGACCCGCATCCTGTCCGCCGCCATCCACACCCTGTCCAGCACCCCGACCCTCCCCCCAGGCAACCCCTTCGGCGACGGCCACGCCGCCGACCGGGTCATCACCGCCCTCCTCCGCCTGGTCGACACCCCGGAGCTGGTGGCGGCGGGCGGCTAGGCGGGCCGTGCCCTGGTAGGGGTCAGCCGACTGGGGCGACCTTGGGGATGCCGACGAGCGTGACGCCTGCGTCGGTCATGCGGTCGAGGGCGGACTCGACCGTGGCCACCGCGACCCCGGCCGTCATCTCCAGCAGGACCCGGGTGGTGAAGCCGGCCTCGGCCGCGTCGATGGCCGTCGCGCGGACGCAGTGGTCGGTGGCGATGCCGACGACGTCCACCCGGCCGACGCCGCGTTCGCGCAGCCAGTCGGCCAGGGGGGTGCCGTCGGCGGTGCCCTCGAAGCCGGAGTAGGCCGCCGCGTAGTCGCCCTTGCGGAAGACCTCGTGGATGCGGGAGGTGTCCAGCTGCGGGTGGAACTCGCTGCCGGGGGTGTCGGCGACGCAGTGGCGGGGCCAGGAGTCGACGTAGTCGGGGGTGTCGCTGAAGTGCGCGCCCGGGTCGATGTGGTAGTCGCGGGTGGCCACCACGAAGTCGTAGTCCGTCTCGGCGATGTAGTCGCTGATGGCGCCCGCGACCTCGGCGCCACCGGCGACGGCCAGGGAGCCGCCCTCGCAGAAGTCGTTCTGCACGTCCACGACGATCAGCGCGGTCTTGTCGGTCATCAGTGCTCTCCGGTCAGGTGGACGGTCGGGATCGCGGGCTCGCCCGCGGACAGCTTCAGGCCCTCCCACGGCAGGCTGACCAGGCCGTCGCGGACCCGCTGCCTGCCATCCTCCAGCGTGGGCAGGTCGGGCGCAGGCTGTCCACCGCGCAATAGGGGGATCTGCGGGTACCGGTCGTGCGGGTCGGCGGGCGGGCGCGGGCCCGAGGCCAGGAACACGACCTCCTCCAGCGCCGTCCCCGTCGCCTTGTGCCGCCGCAGGGCCACCTTGCGCCCGCCCAGCGACTCCTTGGACGAGGAGCGCTTGGCCACCGGCCGCCCGTCGACCTCCACCAGCTTGTAGACCATCCCCGCCGTCGGCGCGCCCGAGCCGGTCACCAGCGACGTGCCGACCCCGTAGGCGTCGACCGGCTCGGCCCGCAGCGCCGCGATGGCGTACTCGTCGAGGTCGCCGGAGACCACGATCCGGGTCTGCGTCGCCCCCATCCGGTCGAGCTGCTCGCGGGCCTGGCGGGCCAGCACGCCCACGTCGCCGGAGTCGATGCGGATGGCGCCCAGCCCGGTCCCGGCCACCTCGATGGCCGTGTCGATCCCGCGGGTGATGTCGTAGGTGTCGACCAGCAGGGTCGTGTCCGTCCCCAGCGCCGCGACCTGGGCGGCGAAGGCGTCGCGCTCGGTGTCGTGCAGCAGGGTGAAGGCGTGGGCGCAGGTCCCCGCCGTGGGGATGCCGTAGGTCCGCCCCGCCTCCAGGTTCGACGTGGTGGCGAACCCGGCCAGGTAGGCCGCCCGCGCGCAGGCCACCGCGGCCTGCTCGTGGGTGCGCCGACCGCCCATCTCGATGATCGGCCGCCCGTTGGCGGCGCTGACCATCCGGGCCGCGGCCGAGACGATCGCGCTGTCGTGGTTCATGATCGACAGCACCACGGTCTCCAGCAGCACCGCGTCGGCGAACGTGCCGGTCAGGGTCATGATCGGCGACCCGGGGAAGTACAGCTCGCCCTCGGGGTAGCCGTCGACGTCCCCGCCGAAGCGGTAGTCGGCCAGCCAGGCCAGCGCCTCGTCGCCGACCACGCCGGTGGCCCGCAGGTGCGCCAGCTCGGCCTCGCCGAAGCGGAAGCCTGCGATGGCCTCGACCACCCGCCCGGTGCCGCCGACGACCCCGTAGCGCCGCCCGTTCGGCAGCCGCCGGGCGAACACCTCGAACACGCAGCTGCGACCCGCCGTCCCGTCGCGCAGGGCCGCGGCCAGCATCGTCAGCTCGTAGTGGTCGGTCAGCAGAGCCGTCGTCATGGGCGAAGCCTACGGGTACGCCATTCGAGGGAAGATCCCTCGGACCCGACCTGAGCGGGCATGCCACCATTAGGGGTATGACCGCGCCCGTCGACATGGAGCAGACGCAGAGCAGCCCCGTCGGTTCCGAGGTGGTGTCCGAGGACAGACCGTGGCAGACGGTCGTCTGGAACGACCCGGTCAACCTCATGTCGTACGTGACCTACGTCTTCCAGAAGCTCTTCGGCTACAGCCGGGACAAGGCCACCAAGATCATGCTCGACGTCCACCACGAGGGCAAGGCCGTGGTGTCGTCGGGGACCAAGGAGAAGGTGGAGGGCGACGTGGCCCGGCTGCACGCCGCCGGGCTCTGGGCGACGATGGAACACGCATCGTGAAGCAGTGGACGCGCAAGGGCAAGCTGGTCGTGGCCACCGTCGACCGGCAGGAGGCCGCCGTGCTGCGCGGGCTGGTGTCGCAGATCGACGACATGCTCAAGGCCCGCCAGGAGGACTCCCCGCAGGACGAGCTGGCCGAGCTGACCGGCATCCGCACCGGCCCCACGACCTCCCCGGACGACCCGATCCTGTCCCGCCTGCTGCCCGACTTCCACCGGCTCGACCCGGACAACCCCACCCGCGAGGACATCGACTCCGCGGCCGCGCTGCGCTCGCTGCACGAGCCCGAGCTGCTCGACCGCAAGATCGGCGTCGCCGCGGTGGTGATGGACACCTGCCCGATGTACGGCGGTGAGGTGCGCCTCGACGACGAGCAGGCCGACGCCTGGCTGGCCGCGCTCAACGACGTGCGCATCGCCCTGGGCACCGCGCTGGAGGTCACCGAGGACACCCCCGACGAGCTGCCCGACGACGACCCCCGCGCCCCCAACATGGCCGTCTACCACTGGCTGACCTGGGTGCAGGAGTCGCTGGTCCAGGCCATCTCGGCGTGATCGCCGGGGTCCGGGTCGGCCACCACCACCGCATCGGCGGCGGCTGGGCCACCGGGACCACGGTCGTGCTGTTCCCGGAGGGGACCGTCGGCGGGGTCGACCAGCGCGGCGGCGCGCCCGGCACCCGGGAGACCGACCTGCTCGCCCCGGAGAACCTGGTCGAGCGGGTGGACGCGGTGTGCCTTTCCGGCGGCAGCGCCTACGGTCTGGCCGCCGCCGACGGCGTGATGCGCTGGCTGGGGGAGCGCGGCCGGGGCTTCCGGGTGGGCGCCCAGCCGCACGAGGTGGTGCCGATCGTGCCCGCCGCGGTGCTGTTCGACCTGCCCAGGTCGGACTGGGGCAACCGCCCGGACGCCGAGTTCGGCTACCTGGCCTGCGCCGCGGCCGCGGCGGGGCCGGTGGAGCAGGGCAGCGTCGGGGCGGGGGCGGGCGCGCGGGTCGGGTCGCTGAAGGGCGGGGTCGACGTCGCGTCGGTGCGGGTGGGGGAGATCACAGTGGCCGCGCTGCTGGCCGTCAACGCCCGCGGTGAGGCCGTCGACCTGCGGACCGGCGCCCTCCACGCGGCCGCGGTCGCCCCGGCGGACTTCCCGCCCGCCCCCGGCCGTCCCGGGGAGCTGGCCGCGCCCGCGCCGTCGGACCTCAACACCGTCATCGGGGTCATCGCCACCGACGCCGCCCTGACCAAGGCGCAGTGCCGCAGGCTGGCCATCTCCGGCCAGGACGGCCTGGCCAGGGCCCTGCGCCCGGCCCACTCCCTGTTCGACGGCGACACCCTCTTCGCCGCCGCCACCGGCGTCCACCCGGTGCCCGACGCGCTGGCCTTCGACGGTCTGTGCGCGGCGGCCGCCGACGCCGTGGCCCGCGCGGTCGGGCACGGCGTCCTGGCCGCGTCCACCGTGGGTGACCTGCGCGCATACCGCGACGTGTGGCCCTGACGTGCCTGCTCCCACGGACTGGGAGCGCCCCATCCGGCCAGTAGGATGGGCGTCGTGCTGCAGATCCGCCGAGACCTAGTGGACGCGATGGTGGCGCACGCCCGCCGCGACCACCCGGACGAGGCGTGCGGCGTGATCGCCGGTCCCGAGGGCTCCGACCGCCCCGAGCGGTTCATCCCGATGCTCAACGCCGCGCGCTCGCCGACGTTCTACGAGTTCGACTCGACCGATCTGCTGCGCCTCTACCGCGACATGGACTCCCGCGGCGAGGTGCCGGTGGTCATCTACCACTCGCACACCGCCACCGAGGCGTACCCGTCGCGCACCGACATCTCCTACGCCTCCGAGCCCGACGCGCACTACGTGCTGGTCTCCACCCGCGACCCGGAGGTCCACGAGCTGCGGTCCTTCCGCATCGTGGACGGTGTCGTCACCGAGGAGCCCGTCGACGTCGTCGAGTCCTACCGCTTCGCCCACACCGGCCCGGACGACGTCCCCGAGCGCGGCTAAGGAATACCCGCCCTTTCCCAGGCGTCTTTCCTCAACGAATCAGCGTTATCCAACCGGAGGTTCCCCCATCATGGCCGTGACCGTCTCGATCCCGACCATCCTGCGCACCCACACCGGCGGCGAGAAGACCGTCTCCGCCGCGGGCGCCACCCTGGCCGAGGTGATCGACAACCTGGAGGCCAACCACGGCGGCCTCAAGGCCCGGCTGGTCAAGGACGGCACCCTGCACCGCTTCGTCAACGTCTACGTCAACGACGAGGACGTGCGCTTCGCGGGCGGGCTGGAGGCCAAGGTGGCCGACGGCGACAACGTGACCATCCTCCCGGCCGTCGCGGGCGGCTGATCCACCGTGGCCAGGTACGACTCACTGCTGCACGCGCTCGGCGACACGCCGCTGGTCGGCCTGCCCCGGCTGGCGCCCGCCGAGGGCGTGCGGCTGTGGGCCAAGCTGGAGGATCGCAACCCGACGGGCTCGGTGAAGGACCGCCCCGCCCTGGCCATGATCGAGGCGGCCGAGCGCGACGGGCGGCTGAGCCCGGGGTGCACGATCCTGGAGCCGACCTCGGGCAACACCGGCATCGCGCTGGCGATGGCCGCCAAGCTCAAGGGCTACGGCCTGGTGTGCGTGATGCCGGAGAACACCTCTGAGGAGCGCAAGCAGCTCTTGCAGGCCTACGGCGCGCGCATCGTCTACTCGCCCGCCGCGGGCGGCTCGAACGAGGCGGTCCGCCGGGCGAAGGCGCTGGCGGCCGAGCACCCGGACTGGGTGATGCTCTACCAGTACGGCAACCCGGACAACGCCCTGGCCCACTACCGCACCACCGGCCCGGAGATCCTGCGCGACCTGCCGACGGTGACCCACTTCGTCGCGGGCCTGGGCACGACGGGCACCCTGGTCGGCGTCGGCCGCTACCTGCGCGAGCACAAGCCGGACGTCCAGGTGATCGCCGCCGAGCCCCGGTACGGCGAGCTGGTCTACGGCCTGCGCAACCTGGACGAGGGCTTCGTCCCCGAGCTGTACGACCCCGACGTGCTGACCGGCCGCTACTCGGTCGGCTCCTACGACGCCCTGCGCCGGACCCGGCAGCTGCTGGAGGTCGAGGGCATCTTCGCGGGCATCTCCACCGGCGCGATCCTGCACGCCGCCCTCGCGGTGGCCGAGAAGGTCGCCGGGACGGGCGAGTCGGCGGACGTGGTCTTCATCGTCGCGGACGCGGGCTGGAAGTACCTGTCGACCGGCGCGTACTCGGGCTCGCTCGACGAGGCCGCCGAACGCCTCGACGGCCACCTCTGGGCCTGACAGCCCTCAGCAGTCCACTTCGGCCAGCAGGGACCGGGCTTCGTCGCGGCACAAGGCGCTCCAGCGGGCCAGGGCCCGGGCTGCCTTGGTGCGGATGTGCTGGGGCGCCGCGGAATCGTGGGCGATCTCGCGGGCGGTGATGGCTGCCTGCTCGCGGTATCCCCGGTGGACGCGGGCCATCTCCGCGGCCGCCCGCAACCGCACGCCGGGTCGCAGGGCACGGTTGCCTGCCAGGTCCGCCAATGCGGCCGCGCCTTCGTACGGCTCGAAGTCGGCGAGGCAGGTGAGGACCTGGACGCCTGCGCCGGTCGGGGGTGCTGGGAGCTTGCGGAGGGCACGCACCAGCTCGCCCCGGAGGTCGGGGCGGTGCCAGGCGAGCGACCGGGCGGCCTGCGCGCGGGTGAGCAGCGGGATGGTGTCGTCGTCCAGCAGGGTCCGCAGGGCGTCGGCCCCCCACTCGCGGCCGCGCTCACCGAGCACCATCAGATCCTTGGCCGCCCGCAGCCGCAGGGCAGGTCGGCTGCCCCCGCGGGCGACCTCCCGCAGCACCCGCGCCGCCGCCCGGCGGTCGGCCACCGCGTACTCGCGCAGCACCTGAGCCGCCCACACCCGGGTCGCTGGGCGCGGGTGGTCCAGCATCCGACGGATCGGATCGATCCCGTCCACCGCGCGGAGGGCGAGCCGGATCTTCATCAGGCGGAGGCCCGAGATGCGCTGATCCGCGCACAGCGCCCGCAGCCCGTCCACGGCCGCCGCGGGGGCTAGCGTGCTGATCTCCACCAGCTGATCGACCGCCGCCGTGCGATCCCGCCAGGCCGCCGCAGCGTCCCCGATCACCCGGTACAGCTCGTCCAGCACCCGCCGTCGGTGGGTCTGGCCCAGGCCCGCCAGGGCAACCCGAGCTTTGCCGGTCGGTTGTGCGTCCGCCAGGAAGCGGGCGACCTCGGTGGCGTGGCGTGGGAACAGCTGGGCGAGCAGGACGGCAGCATCGATCCGCTCACCCGGCAGGTACTCGGCCGCGCCCATCGCCTCACGCAACACCGCCTCAGCCACCCTGGCGAGCCGCTGGCCGTCCCACTCGCTCAGCCCCGCCACGCGCATACTGAGCGGAACACTCGCATCGGCCAACAACTCGCGATGCGCTTCGATCCCCGCAGCGCCAACGAGCACCCGGGTGAGCATTCGCCGCGCCACCGCTGGGAGCCTCGGATCGCCCAGGAGCGCTACCCGCATCCGGTTCAGGTGCGCGGGGTCAACCGCGCGCAGAGCGGACATCCAGCGCAGAATGCGCTCGCGCTCCTCGCTGGTGTTCGTGGGGTCGTCAACGAGGGCGGACAACGGGGAACTGCTGGGCTCGAACCGCCCCAGCCAGTACCCGGCTTCCGCGCGGTCCGCCGCGGGAAGGCTCTCGTCGGCCACCATCGCCCGCAGGCGCACAGTGTCGGCCGCGCCCAACGCCGCGAGTTCGGCGAACACGTCGATTCCCCAGCTCGCGCCGAGGAATTGGTCCTTCGCCTGCTCGACCAGCTCGGCGACGGCCTCGGGCTCCGAGCAGGTGTTCGCCACGATCGCCGCGCACGTTCGCCGGACGTAGTGCGGCACATCGGAATCGCGCATCAGCGAACGGATCTGCCCGATCAGTCCATTATAGACGACACTGCGGGTTTGGTTGACCCACCCATAGACCGCTTCGTGGGCGCCGCGTACCAGTGCCTCGGCCACGCCGCCTGGCGTCGCCTCAGCCAAGAGCAGGCCGGCCTGCAGGTGTTCGGCAGCGGCGAGGGAGTCGTCGTCGAGGACGTCCCGCAACGCGGGGCGCAGGCGGTCGTCTGCAGGATCGAGCTCGGCTACCGCCTTCGCCGCGTAGCAGACGGTCGACGCAGTGGCCCCGGTGGCGACCTCGACCAACAGGTCGGCGATCTCCGCACGGCCTGCTCGGCCCAGGCTGCTCGCCGCGCTGCTGACGAGCGGCAGGTAGGACGCGGGGACGGACCGGCCCAGCAGGAGGTCCCGCAGGCCGTCGACCGCCGCGCGGTGGAAGCGGGGACCGAGGTTCACCAAGCCGCGGAACGCGGAGAACCGCACGCCCCCGGAGCGGTCAGGGTCGCGCAGCACCGTCGCGCACGCCTGGGCCATCGCATCGATGTCATCCCCGTCGGACCGCGAGAACATCAGGTCGTTCCCGTGGACCTCCCAGGCGACCGCTTCGTCCGGCCCCAGCAGGGCGAGCAACGCCGCCTCCGCCTGGTCTCGAACTGCGGTCCCAGCTTGCGCAGCGCACGCCAGGCGACAGCCCGGGCCGCGGGGGGAGCGCTGCTCGTGGCGATGGTCAGCAGAGGGCTGGCCACCTCGGGGTGGAACTCCGGGCCGAGGTCGGCCAAGGTGCTGCCCGCGTTCACGCGCGTCCGCGAGGAGGCGGCCCGATCGCCGAGGATGCCGCGCAGCCGGTCGACGGCCAGCCTCCGGTACCGGTCGCCCATGCCCGCGAGCTGCCCCAGCGCGGAGATGTCGGCGCTGTCCGCGGGCTGGTCCAGCAGCCGGTCGAGGAGCGCTTCGGACTCGGCCCGGTGGTCCGGCCCTAGCTCCGCGACGATGCTGATGACCCAGTACAGGCCAGCGAACTGGTAACCCGCCAGGGGCACGAGCGCCGCCTTGACCAGTTCCAGGGCCTGCTGGGGGAAGCCGAACTCGGCGAGAGACTGGGCGCAGCGGAAGCGATCGATCGGGCGGATGGGGACGTCCGCCGCCATCGCCATGAGGTGGTTGACGGCCGTGCTGCGCGGGCCCGGGCCCAGCTCGGCCAGCGCTTCGACGGCCCGGCACCGGTCCCACATTTCCATCCGCTGGTCCGCAGCCATCTCGGAGAGGATGGCGACGGCTTCGGCGCTGTGCTGCGGGCTCAGCGACGCCAAGCCCTCCGCGGCGGAGCGCATGCCCGGCCGCCACTCCGAGCGATTGTTGAATCTCCACCGGAACACCTCGACCGCTCGGTCGTGGAATTCCGGGCCGATCTCGACTAGTCCGGTGGCTGCCGCGACGCGCCAGTCGTCCGGTAGCCAGGGGTTGTCGATGACGGCTTCGAGGGTGGCGACGGCGTGCTCGCGTCCTCCCAAGCCCGCTAGGACCACCGCTGCCGACCGGCTCGTGTACGCGGTCGCGTCCGGGTCGGCCAGGACGGATCTGAGGCCGCGTTCGGCGGTTTCCTGTTCCGCCCCGCCGCACTCCGACAGCGCCTCCGCGGCCGCCAGCCGGTGGGACACGGCGATCGAGCCGTCCTCGGTCACCTGGCGCAGCACCGCCAGCGCTTCGGCGGTCTCCGGGCCGCGCAGCCGGGTGGCCAATGCCGTGGCTGCTTCGACCCGCGAGTCCCACGGGGCCTCGGTGTCGCGCATCAGGCCCAGCAGCCAGTCGGGTAGGCCGGGGTGGTGGGTCGCCCGGCTGGCCTGGGTCAGGATCTCCCGGCCCTGGGGCTGCGTCGTCATCGCCCAGGCGCGGGCGGTGGCGAGGAAGGCGGTGACCGCCTCCGGGCTCGTGGGGATGTGCCAGGCCAGGAGGCGGGCGGCGAGCAGGTGGTCCTCGGGCAAGCCCTGGTGCAGCCAGTGGATCAGGCGGTCGGCCTCAGTGGTGCGCAGGTGCGCGTAGTGCAGGAGCACGGCGCGCGCGTGGCGGCCGCGCTCCTCGGCGCGGGAGGTGTGCAGGAGGCGGGCGAAGTCGGGGTGGTCGGGGTCGAAGCGGTCGGGCAGCAGGCGGGCCTGGGCGGTGGCGGCCAGGTGCTCGGCGAAGCTGTGGTGCAGGAAGCGCAGGTCGCCCGCGCGGTGGACGAGCGGGCCCGCCGAGGTCAGGTGGTCGGCCAGCTCCTCAGCGGGCAGGTCGGGGGCGTGCTCGCGGACCCACTCCTGCGCGGCGGTCGACAGGGACGTGTCGGCCTCCAGCCGGACGCGGCCGAGGTGCTCCAGCAGCGGGTCGCAGATGCGCTGGAAGCGGGCGGGGCGCGCGTCGCGGGACCGCAGGTGCTTGAGGTACCACTCGTACAGCTCGTACTGGTTGTCCGGCAGCGGGCGGTCGCCGCGCTGCTCGAAGACGATCGCGGCGATGGTGGCCAGCAGCGGCACCCGGACCAGCTCGTCGAGGTGGGCGGCCCGGACCTGGCGCAGGAAGCGGGCGGCGGCGGGCGCCTCGTCGAACCAGTTCGCCGCGAAGCGCCCCAGCGCCTCCTCGTCGAAGGGCTGCAGCTCGTAGCGGGCCGCGCCGATCCGCTGCACGGGGGCCAGCGCCGCGCCCTCGACGGGGCGGGTCGTCAGCAGCAGGCGGTAGGGGGAGCCCGCGCCTGCCCAGCGGGCCAGCACCCGCACCAGGTTCTCCCGCTCCACCGGGTCGGCCACCTCGTCGAGGCCGTCGACCAGCAGCAGCCACCGGCAGCCCGCGACGCGCCCGCCGAGCGCGGCCGCCGTCGGCTGGCAGCCCAGCAGGGCGCCGTACTCGGCCCGCGCGCTCCCGGCGAGGGCGTCGGCGAAGGGCAGGGCGAGCCGGGTCGCCAGCTCGCGGGCGGTCAGCCGCAGCGGCAGGACCGGCTCGGCCAGCGGCTCGTCCCCGCCGGACAGCCAGCGCGCGGCGATGTCGGCGGCCAGGCGCAGCGACAGCGTGGACTTGCCCTGCCCGGGGCCGCCGGTGACCACCAGGTTGTCGTCGGCGTCGAGCGCGGCCCGCAGCGTGCGGGCGGGCGGGCGCACGGCGATGCGGACCACCGGGGTGCGCGGCGGCTCGGTGAGGTGGCCGCGGGCGTCGAGGATGGGCTCGGGGCGGTGCTGCTTGGCGGCCTTCTCCTCCGAGCCGTGCCCGAGGTCTTGGCGGACGTAGACCGCGGCCAGGCTGGGCCGCTTCGCGCCGGGCAGGCGGTAGGGCAGGTCCTCGGCGGCCTGCACCTGCGCGTCGAGCAGCGACCGGACCTCGCTCGGCAGGCCGGTGCCCCAGTCCGCCGGGGGAGCGGGGGCCGCCGCGGGCGCGTAGTGGATGTGGACGTCGCCGTGGAGGTCGCCCACCTGCAGCGCGGGTCCGGTGACCGGGCCGTCGATGCGGTTGGAGACGGTGCGGTCGGATTCCACCTGACTCCCCCGTGGGCGGTCGTCGCGGTGGTTGATCATACGCCGCGGGGTAGGTTGCCCGGGTGATTGAAGTGGTCCGCTCCGCAGAGGTGCCCGCGCCGCCCATGCGCGTCTGGGCCGTCGTCGCCGACGCCCGCCGCGCCCCGGACTGGTTCAGCTTCGCCGACCGGACCGAGGTCCTGTCGGGTTCGGGGAAGGGCGAGCGCCGCCGCCAGCACGGGCGCTGGGGCGGGCAGCGCGCCGAGATCGACCAGGAGGTCGTGGAGTTCGCCCCCGGCGAGCTGATCGCCTGGAAGCACCTCGCCGAGCGGGTCGAGGGCAAGGCCCCGCCCAAATGGGCCGCGTCGGCGGTGTTCCGCATCGAACTGGCCCCCGCCGGCGAGGGCACGCTCGTCACGCTGCGGCTGGTGCAGGAGCCGGTGTCGTTCTGGCACGGGCTGGCGATGCGGTTCGGCACGCGGCCCATCACCACGCGGATGGAGGAGTCGCTGACCCGGCTGGCGGGCGCCGTCGATTGAGCGTCGGCCCCCCTGGGCTGCGCAAACCCGTACCCTCGACGGCGTGACGACCACACCGGCCAAGCCCGACCCCGGCCGCGTCCTGCCCGCGAACCCGCGCCAGGCCGCGGTCGTGGCCGGGGCGCTGACCCTGCTGCTGTACCTGATCGAGCTGGTCGACGTGGCCGTGCCCGCCGACCTCGACACCAACGGCGTGGTCCCGCGGTCGGTGTCCGGGCTCGACGGGATCGTCTGGATGCCGTTCCTGCACGGCGGCTGGGGCCACCTGCTCGGCAACACCCTGCCCTTCGCCGTGCTCTGCTTCCTGGTGATGGCGGGCGGCATCGGGCAGTGGATCGCGGTGACGGCCACCATCTGGGTGGTCAGCGGCGTGGGCGTGTGGCTGACCGCCGCGCCCGGCTCGGTGACCGTCGGGGCGTCCGGGATCATCTTCGGCTGGATGCTGTTCCTGCTGGTCAGGGGCATCTTCACGCGCAGCTTCCGGCAGTTGGCCGTGGCGGTCGCGCTGCTGGCCTACTGGGGCACGATGCTCTTCGGCGTGCTGCCCGGCGACGCGCGCATCTCCTGGCAGGCCCACCTCTTCGGCGCGCTCGGCGGCGTGCTGGCCGCGTGGCTGGTCGCCGTCGCCAACCGGCGGGCGGCCGTACCCTCGTAGCCGTGGATCCCAGTGCGCCGATCGGCGTGTTCGACTCCGGGGTGGGCGGCATGACCGTCGCCCGCGCCATCCTCGACCAGCTCCCGCACGAGCGGCTGCGCTACGTCGGCGACACCGCCAACGGGCCCTACGGTCCGCTGCCGATCGCCCGGGTCCGCGAGCTGGCCCTGGGCATCGCGGACGACCTCGTGGCCAGCGGGGTGAAGATGCTGGTCATCGCCTGCAACACCGCGTCGGCGGCGTGCCTGCGCGACGCGCGGGAGCGCTACGGCATCCCGGTGGTCGAGGTCGTCGTGCCCGCCGTGCGCCGCGCGGTGGCCGCCACCCGCACCGGCCGCATCGGGGTGATCGGCACCGAGGGCACCATCCGCTCGCGCGCCTACGACGACGCCTTCGCCGCCGCGCCCGGGGTGACCCTGACCTCGGCGGCCTGCCCGCGCTTCGTCGACTTCGTCGAGCGCGGGGTGACCTCCGGGCGCCAGGTGCTCGGCCTGGCGCAGAGCTACCTGGAGCCGCTGCAGCAGGCCGAAGTGGACACCGTCGTCCTGGGCTGCACGCACTACCCGCTGCTCAGCGGGCTGATCCAGGTCGTGATGGGGCCGTCGGTGACGCTGGTGTCCAGCGCGGACGAGTGCGCCAAGGACGTCTTCGGCGTGCTGACCGAGGGCGACCTGCTGACCCCGTTCGACGGCGACCCCGAGCACGAGTTCGTGGCCACCGGCCCGGCCGAGCCATTCCACCGCCTGGCCCGCCGATTCCTCGGCCCGGAGCTGGCCAGCTTCGCGGTGGCGTGAGCCGGAGCACACCCGGGCAGGCCGCCCGGGTGTGACACCCTGACCCCGTGCTGCTCACCGTCCTCGGCTGCTCCGGTTCCCTGCCCGGCCCCGACGCCCCCGCGTCCGGCTACCTGGTGGAGGCCGAGGGCTTCCTGCTCGGCATCGAACTCGGCCCCGGCACGCTCGCCGAGCTGCAGTCCCGGCGCGACCCGTTCCAGCTCGACGCGCTGGTGTTCTCCCACCTGCACGCCGACCACTGCTCAGACTTCTCCTCCCTGGCCGTGCTGCGCCGCTACCACCCGGCGCCCAGCCGCGACCCCCGCGAGCACCGGCTCCCGGTGTACGCGCCGGCGACCGCGCCCCAGCGCTTCGCCATGGCCTACGCCACCTCGGCAGAGGAGTTGGCCGACACCGACATGGGCGACGTGTTCGAGTTCCGCGCCCTGCGGCCCGGGAAGGTCGACATCGGCCCGTTCTCCGTCGCCGTGGCCCCGGCGGCCCACCCGTGCGAGGCGTACAGCTTCGCCATCACCCACGACAGGCGGACCCTGGCCTACACCGGCGACACCGGCCCGAACGCGGCGCTGGCGGAGCTGGTGCGGGGCGTCGACGTGCTGCTGAGCGAGGCGTCCTGGACCCACTCCGACGACCGGCCCGCCGACCTGCACCTGTCCGGCAGGCAGGTGGGCGAGCTGGCGACCGAGGCCGCCGCGGCCCGCGTCCTGGTCACCCACATCCCGCCGTGGACCGACGCCGACGCGGTGCTCGCCGAGGTGCGGTCGGCCTACAGCGGACCGGTCGAGCGCGTCGAACAGGGCCTCACCTACGCGATCTGACCCGACCGGCCAGGGCTAGGCTGGCCCGCGTGGCTCGTAGCGATGGCAGGAACGACGACCAGCTCCGCGAGATCCGGCTGACCCGCGGGTACCAGGACTGGCCCGCCGGATCGGTGCTGGTGGAGTTCGGGCGGACCCGGGTGCTCTGCGCCGCCAGCGTCAGCGAGGGGGTGCCGCGCTGGCGCAAGGGGTCCGGGCTGGGCTGGCTGACCGCCGAGTACGCGATGCTGCCCTCGGCCACCAACACCCGCGGCGACCGCGAGTCGGTCAAGGGCCGCATCGGCGGGCGCACGCACGAGATCAGCAGGCTGATCGGCCGCTCGCTGCGCGCGTGCATCGATCTGGCCGCCATCGGCGAGAACACCATCCAGCTCGACTGCGACGTCATCCAGGCCGACGGCGGCACCCGCACGGCGGCGATCACCGGCGCGTACGTGGCGCTGGCCGACGCGGTGACCTGGCTGAGCGCGGCCAACCTCCTCAAGGACCCGCAGCCGCTGAGCTGCTCGGTGGCCGCGGTGAGCGTCGGCGTGGTCGGCGGCCGGGTCCGGCTCGACCTGCCGTACGAGGAGGACGTGCGCGCCGAGGTCGACATGAACGTGGTCGCCACCGACGTCGGGACGCTCATCGAGGTGCAGGGCACCGGCGAGGGCGCGACCTTCGCCCGCTCGACGCTGGACCGGATGCTGGACGTGGCGATGGCAGGCTGCGCGGAGATCACCCGCCTGCAGGCCGAGGCCCTCGCGCTGCCGTACCCGGGCCAGCTCCCGGAACCGAAGGGCAAGTGATGACCCGCGTCCTGCTGGCGTCCCGCAACGCCAAGAAGCTCGCCGAGCTGCGCCGGATCGTCGCCGCGGCGGGTCTGGGCGTGGAGATCCTCGGCCTCGACGACCTCCCCCCGTTCCCCGACGCCCCGGAGACCGGCGCGACCTTCGAGGAGAACGCCCTGGCCAAGGCCCGCGACGCCGTCGCGGCCACGGGTCTGGTCGCGGTCGCCGACGACTCCGGCATCGCCGTCGACGCCCTCAACGGCATGCCCGGCGTGCTCTCCGCCCGCTGGTCCGGCAAGCACGGCGACGACCAGGCCAACCTCGACCTGCTCCTCGCCCAGCTCACCGACGTCCCCGACGACCGCCGCGGCGCGGCCTTCGTCTGCACCGTCGCCCTGGTCACCCCCGGGGGACAGGAGAAGGTGGTCCGCGGCGAATGGCGCGGCACCCTCACCCGAGCCCCCCGCGGCTCCCACGGCTTCGGCTACGACCCGATCTTCGTCCCGGACGGCGAGACCCGGACCTCGGCCGAACTCCTCCCGGAGGAGAAGGACGCCCACTCCCACCGCGGCATCGCCCTCGCCCTCCTGCTTCCCCACCTGCGCGCCCTCTGAGGCTGCGCCTCGGGCGGTCCATTGTGGACGGCGCGGGGTGCTTGCGGGGCTTGGGGATCAGGTCAGGATCGGCGCCAGCACGCGCGCCCCGGCGGTCACCGACGCCGCCGCCGCGCGCAGCGGGATCGGGCGGGGGTGCTCGGTGAGGAGGATGACCACGTAGCGGTCGCGGACCACGCCCGTCGAGTGCACCGAGAGGTCGCGCGGGCTGTCCGACCAGCCCTGCTTGACCGCCCAGCGGCCCGGGATGCCGTCGGGGATGCCGAAGTGCTGGTCGAACCCGTCGGCGGCCACCCGGGGCGCGCTGGCGAGGGCGTCGACGATCAGGGCGCGGTCGGGGAGCGGCAGGGTCAGCACGTGGTCGTAGACCCGGGCGAGGTCGCGGGGTGTCATCAGCACGTCGCCCCAGCGGTTGGGCTGCTCGGGCGGGCGGGTGCCGGTCAGGCCGAGGCGCTGGGCCATCGCCACCACCATCTCGGTGCGGCCCTGCTGCACCCACAGCACGTTGGCGATCTGGTCGTCCGAGCGGCTGAGCATCGTCCGCAGCGCGTCGCGGTCGGGATCGCCGCCGTCCAACGCATACAGCGCCATGAGCAGCTTGGACAGCGACGCCGCGCGGAACGGCCGGTCGGCGTTGGCCGACACCAGTTCTGCGCCGGTCTCGCGGTCCACGACGAGCAGGCCGACCGCGGTGTCCCGTCTGGACACCCCGCGCACCGCCGCGATCACGGAGGTGGCCACATCGGGGTCGGCCGCGGACGCGAGCGCGCGCGGCGACGAGGACGCGGGCGCGGTCACCAGCTCGGCCGGGGCTTGGGGCGCGGCGAGCGGGACGGGCGCGCCGCACGCGGTGAGCAGCAGCAGGGCCAGCGGGGCCAGACGACGCATGCCGTGAACACGGTGCCGTGCCCGGGAAATGTTGCCCGGCTACCCGGGCAACCTTTCCGCGGCCCGCGTCGTACGGCGATCAGACCCCGAGGTCCCGGCGCAGCTTCGCCACGTGCCCGGTGGCCCGCACCCCGTACTGCGCCAGGGCGATCTTCCCCTCCGGGTCGACCACGAACGTCGAGCGGATCACCCCGACCACCGTCTTGCCGTACATCTGCTTCTCGCCGAAGGCGCCCCACTCCTTGAGGACGGTGCGCTCCACGTCGGACAGCATCGGGAAGGTCAGCGACTCCTGCTCGACCCACTTGGCCAGCTTCGCCTGCTTGTCCGGGGAGATGCCCAGCACGGCGTACCCGGCGGCGGCCAGCGCGCCGAGGTTGTCGCGGAAGTCGCACGCCTGCTTGGCGCAGCCCGGGGTGGCCGCGGCGGGGTAGAAGTACACGATCACCGACTGCCCGCGGTAGTCGGACAGCGACACCGGCTTGCCGGCGCTGTCGGGCAGGGTGAAGTCGGGGGCGGGGTCGCCCACGCTCAAGCGCTCAGTCATGGGGCAACGCTATAGCCCGGTCAGGCCTCGCCGTCGAAGACCGTGACCGCGACCGGGGCGGCCGGGTCGGTGCGGGCGACCACGCGCACCGCCGCCTTCTCCCGCGGCACGGCGAAGGCCACCGAGAACCGCATGCTCTGGCCGGGGGCGATCTCCTCGGTGCCCACCAGCCCGCTGTAGCCCTGCGTCGAGTCCACGACCTGCTTGGCCGTCTGGGTGCCGACGTGGGCGGTCAGCGCCAGCAGCGTCGGCCGGTAGGGGGCTGTGCCGTCGTTGCGGACCGTCATCTCGAAGCCGACCGCGCGGGCCGCGGGCGGGGAGGCCGACGAGGTGGGGATGAACGACTTGGGGGTGGAGACCCCGATCGACAGGCCGTCGCCCAGCGCGGTCAGCTCGCCGCCCTGGGCGGTCGCCCCGGGCGGCTCGGCGCGCTCGACCGAGGGCGCGAACCGGTCGGGGGTGGGCGTGCTCGACGCCGCCGCGCCGCACCCGGCGAGCGCGGCCAGGAGGGCGCAGGCGGCCGCGGCGCGCCTGACGGTCTGCACGATCCACACTTCCTCGGTCGAACGGGCGGTTACTCGTCCACGATGTCGGCTTGCGGATCGAGACGCCCATTCCAACTGGGGGTTGAGTCGGACCTGGAGCCAGGCTGTGGCCTGACCGTGACCGGAGCGGCACCAGCGGTGACGAAGGTCTCAGGCGGCCATGGCGAAGAACAGCACGATCACGCCCACGGCGGCTACCCAGAGCGCGATCAGCCAGCCGAAGTCGCGCCACGGGGAGATCGCCTGGTTGTCCTCGCCGGGGACGTAGACCCCGCGCTCCTCGAACTTGTCGACCAGCCGGAGGAGCGCGGACAGCGGCCGGGGCCTGCGCATGGCCCGATGGTCCCACGCGGGTCGTCACCCCCGGGGATGAAGCCCCCATCCGACTGAAGATCGATGCGGGCGGGATCGACCGCGGTGACACTGGCCGCAAGGGGGATCCGACCAACCGAGGTGACGACATGGGGATCAAGAAACTGGTGGCGACCGGCGCGGTGGCGCTGGTGGGGTTGACCACGGGGGTGAGCACGGCCGCTGCCAGCACCGGCAGCGACATCAATCCGGCCGTCGTGCAGGCCGCGCTGGACCGGATGACCAGGGATGGCGTGCAAGGCGTGCAGGTGCGCATCGTCGACGAGGGCGAGACGCTGCTGCTGCGCAGCGGGACGGCCCAGCTCTCCGGCAACCGCCCGGTTCCGCTGGACGGCCGCTTCCGGATCGGCAGCGTGACCAAGACGTTCGTCTCGACGGTGGTGCTCCAACTGGCCGCCGAGGGGTCGGTCGACCTCGACGCGCCGGTGACCCGCTACCTGCCGGGCCTGGTCGACGACCGGATCACGGTCCGGATGGTCCTGCAGCACACCAGCGGCCTGTTCAACTACACCTCCGCGCTGCCGCTGGACAACGAGACCTTCGTGCGCGACCGCTTCAAGCACTACCCGCCGCGGGAGCTGCTGCGGCTGGGCACGTCCCGCCCGCTGGACCTCGAGCCGGGCACGGACTGGGCGTACTCCAACACCAACTACATCGTCGCGGGCCTGCTGATCGAGGAGGTGACCGGCCAGTCGTGGGAGCGCGCGGTCGAACGCCGCATCCTGCGCCCGCTCGGCCTGCGCGACACCCGGACGGGTGGGATCTCCCCGCAGGGCCCGCACGCCCACGGGTACATGACCGCCTTCGGCAGGCCGGTCGACGTCACCGCGATGAACTCCTCCATCGCGTGGGCGGCGGGGGCGATGATCTCCACCACCGCCGACCTCGACCGCTTCCTGTCGGCCCTGCTGGGCGGCGACCTGCTGCCCGCGGAGCAGCTGGCCGAGATGAAGACGACGGTGGAGGGCTACGGCCTGGGCATCGGCGTCACCGAACTGCCGTGCGGAGTCCAGGTCTGGGGCCACGACGGCGCCATCCCCGGCTACGTCACCAGC
This sequence comes from Actinokineospora sp. NPDC004072, assembly GCF_053604195.1. Lineage (NCBI taxonomy): Bacteria > Bacillati > Actinomycetota > Actinomycetes > Pseudonocardiales > Pseudonocardiaceae > Actinokineospora > Actinokineospora sp. NPDC004072. The sequence continues at coordinate 96,469 of NZ_JBSGHB010000012.1, forward strand.
ACGCTGAGCACCCCCGACACCACGACCCGCCTGGAGCTGTCCATCACGATGGCCCCGACCCCCGGCGACGCCGACGGCATCACCGACGCGATCGCCGAGGTGTTCTGCTAAGTCCGGTTGGGGGAGACCGGGTGCCCGCCCGCTCGGCCAGGGCGCCCGGTCTCCCCGGGCTGTGGTGGGGCCGGAGAGACTCGAACTCTCACTGGCACGGACCTAAACCGTGTGCCTCTGCCAATTGGGCTACGGCCCCTGGGTGGTAGCCCGGACAGCCTACTTGCCTGGCCCATGCGGAACACACCGCACCGGTGATCTACCGTGTGTCCATCCGGCGGTATCCGGCGAGGAGGAAATCGTGGCCCGCGATCCCGAGACCATCCAGCGCGAGATCGAGCAGGCCCGCGACGCGCTCGCGGTCACCCTCGACCAGCTGGGCGAGAAGGCCAGCCCGAAGCGCCTGGTGGACAACGCGAAGGCCAGCGCGCGGTCGACCCTCGACGACCCGAAGGTGCGGTACGCGCTCATCGGGGTCGGTGTGGTGGTCGGGCTGCTGGTGGTGCGGTCGCTGTTCCGCTAGGCGTTGGCCGCGGGGGCGGTGCTGGCGGAAGGGGGCGTGCGGAAGTCGACCGTGTGGGGCTCCGGGGCCGGAGTGACCGCCGCGCGGCCGGTGCCGAGCGGGTGACCTGCGGACGGCTGAGCCGTTCCGCTCGCCTGCGTGGCGCCGTTGAGCTGGTCCGGGTCGGCGCTGTTCCGCTGGGCGGAGTTGTTCCGCTGGCTGGTGCTGGTGGGGTGACCCGGGTTGTTCGGCTGGGTGCCGTTGGTGCGGTCGGCGCGATCCTGTTGCGGGGTGCTGGTCGGGTGGTTGGCGCCGTTCTGGCGGATCGTGGGGTTGGGTTGGCTGGCGCCATGTGGGCGAGTGGGGGTGTCCGGCTCGGTCGGGCGGGTGCTGGGGGCCGCGCCGCTCGGCCGGGTGGTGCCGGTCGCGCCGGTGGCGTCGGTCTGCTGGCTGGCGCCGGTCGAGCCGGTGGCGTCGGTCTGCTGGCTGGCGCCGGTCGAGCCGGTGGTGTCAGTCTGCTGGCTGGCCTCGTTCGGGTGGGTGGTGCTGGTCGGGTGGCCAGGGGTGGCTGCCTGGGGGGCCGCGGATGGCGGGGTGGGGATGTCCAGCTCGTCCGTGCGTTGGTCGGTTTCGTCTGGTTTTCCGAGGCGGGCGGACAGGTAGGCGGAGGTGAAGCGGTAGGCGTCGCCGTCGAGGGTGTGGACCACGGTTCGGGTGTCGTCGTGGGGGAGGAGTTCGTCCACCAGCTGGTCGGCGGCGTCGCGGGCGGCGATCAGGCCGGGGGCGGTGGCGGTGCGGGTCTCGCCCGCCGCGGTGACCTCGACCGTCCAGTCGTCGCCGTCGGGGGTGTAGTTGGCCAATATGGGCTCGAACATGGCGCACCTCGCATCTCGCGTCCTTAAGACGCAGCTAACCCAATCGGCTACCCCGCCGCGCGCTGAACGGTGCAACTTTCTCGGCTGCGGGTGTCACCCGCGGGGGTGAGCCCGCTCGACCAAGCCGCGCAAACCGTGCCAAAGGGACGCCATGAGGTACTCGGCGGCCTCGTCGGCGCCGACCTCGTCCTGCGCCACGTACCACAGCGACAGCCGCTCGCACGCCCCCACGACCACCTGCGCCGCCGCCTCCAGCTGCACCTGCGGCGCGTCGGGCAGGAACGAGCGGAACAGCGCCACGTCGATCGCCGCCTGCTCCTGCCGGCCCGCCTCGATCTCCGCGGCGGCCACCGGCCCGGCCGCGGCGGTGTCGCCGCCGAGCATCAGCGACCACGCGCGGCGGTGGGAGTCGGCGAAGGCGAAGAACGCCCGGACCCCGCGGCGCAGCGCCTCCTCCGGGGTGGCCGCGCCGACCACCGCGGCGGTCGTGGCCTGCGCCAGCTCCGCGCGGGCGGCCCGGATGCAGGCCACGAGCAGGCCCTCCTTGGAGCCGAAGTACTCGTAGATCATCGGCTTGGACACCCCGCACCGCTCGGCGATCTCGTCGACCGAGGTGGCCAGGTACCCGCGCTCGCTGAAGATCTCCTCGGCGACCGCCATCATCTGCCGCTCGCGCTCGGCCCTGGGCATGCGCTTGCGGGGGTGGTCGGTGGTGGTCACGAGATTGACTCTACCCGAAGTAACCTACTCCCAGTAAGCTGGACTGCGGGTAACAGTAAGCGAAGGAGGATCGGGGCATGGGCAAGGTCATCCGCACCGGCGCGGTGGTGGTCGGGACCGGGTTCTCCGGCATGGGCATGGCGATCCAGCTGCTGCGCGAGGGCCGCGACGACTTCGTCGTGCTGGAGAAGGCGGGCGACTTCGGCGGCACCTGGCGCGACAACACCTACCCCGGCTGCGCCTGCGACATCCAATCGCACATGTACTCCTTCTCCTTCGAGCAGAAGCCCGACTGGTCGCGCTCCTTCGCGCCCCAGCCGGAGATCTGGGCCTACCTGCGCCAGGTCGCCGACAAGTGGGGCCTGCGCCGCCACACCCGGTTCGGCTGCGAGGTCGAGGGCGCCCGGTGGGACGCCGACGAGGCCCGCTGGCACGTGGCCACCAAGACCGGCGACACCTACATCGCCCAGTACGTCGTCGCAGGCGTCGGCGCGTTGCACATCCCGTCGATCCCGCAGCTGCCCGGCATCGAGGACTTCCAGGGCAAGACCTTCCACTCCGCCGACTGGGACCACGACTACGACCTGACCGGCAAGCGCGTCGCCGTCATCGGCACCGGGGCCAGCGCCATCCAGTTCGTCCCGCAGATCGCCAAGCAGGTCCGGCAGCTGACCCTGTTCCAGCGCACCGCCCCCTGGGTGATGCCCAAGCCCGACCACCCCATGCCCGGGTGGGCGCAGCAGGCGTTCGCCAAGGTCCCCGGCACCCAGCGCGCCTACCGGGCGTTGCTCTACTGGCTCAACGAGGTGCGCGCGGTCGGCTTCAACGGCAACCTCGCCCTGCTCAAGACCGCCTCCAAGCTCGCGGCCTGGAACATCAAGCGCTCGGTGAAGGACCCCGAGCTGGTCCGCAAGCTCACCCCGGACTACGTGCTCGGCTGCAAGCGGGTGCTCATCTCCAACGACTACTACCCGACGTTCAACCGCCCCAACGTCGACCTCGACACCTCCGGGGTGGCGCAGGTGCGGGCGAACAGCGTGGTGACCGGGGACGGCCGCGAGATCGAGGTCGACGCGATCATCTACGGCACCGGCTTCCACGTCACCGACGCCTTCGACTACCTCGACATCACCGGCCGCGACGGCCGCGACCTGGCCAAGACCTGGCGCGAGCAGGGGATCAACACCTACCAGGGCATCACCGTCAACGGCTTCCCGAACCTGTTCTTCCTGCTCGGGCCCAACACCGGCCTCGGCCACAACTCCGTGGTGTTCATGATCGAGTCCCAGATCCGCTACGTCGCCGAGGCCATGCGGCTGGTCGAGCAGCACGGCGGGGACTCCATCGAGGTCCGCCGCGGCGCGCAGGAGCGGTTCAACGCCGAGATCCAGCGCAAGCTCGCCGACGGGGTGTGGACGCAGGGCGGCTGCACCAGCTGGTACCTGGACTCCCAGGGCGTCAACCGGACCATCTGGCCCGGCTTCACCTGGCGCTACTGGCTGCGCACCCGCCGGGTCGACCCGCTGGCCTACGAGGTCGTCGCCCGGCGGCGCGCCCCCGCTGCGGCGGGCAGTTCAGCGCGGTAGTTCGGTCCGGCCGAACGCCCGCGACCGGCTTCAGCGCCCGATCCGCCCGCTCGCCGTCTCATCGGGCCACAGCCCCGCCGCGCACCCGACACTGGCTACCGGCCGGTGAAATTCCGTCGGGGCAGGCCAGTGGGGAGAGAGCTATGGACAGCGCGGTGGACGGCAAGGCGATCGTGGTGACCGGGGCCGGGCGCGGCCTCGGGGCGGCCTTCGCCGAGTACCTGGCCGCATCGGGCGCCGGGGTCGTGGTCAACGACGTCGACGCCGACGCGGTGGCCGAGGTGGCCGAGCGCATCCGGGTCGCGGGCGGCGCGGCGGTGCCGTGCGTGGCCTCGGTCGCCGACCCGGAGGACGCCGAGCGGATCGTCGAGACCGCGGTGCGCTCCTTCGGCGTCGTGCACGGCCTGGTGAACAACGCCGGGCTCAACTACACCGCCAAGCCGTGGGAGGACGACCCGGCGCGGGCGCGGGAGCTGGTCGAGGTCAACGTGCTCGGCGTGATCAACGTGGGGCTGGCCGCGGTCCGGCGGATGCGCGCGGCGGGCGGCGGCGCGATCGTCAACGTCTCCTCCGGGGCGCTGATGGGCCAGCGCGGCCTCGGGGTGTACGCGGCGAGCAAGGGCGCGGTGGCCTCGCTGACCTGGTCCTGGGCGCTGGACCTTGAGGACGACGGCATCCGCGTCAACGCGCTGTGCCCCAAGGCCTACACCCGGATGGTGTGGGAGTCGCCGCGGCGGGCCGAGCTGTCCGGGCCGGGCGAGACGCCCGAGCGGATCGCGCCGCTGGTGCGGTTCCTGCTCTCCGACCGGGCGGCCGGGATCACCGGGCAGGTCGTGCGGTGCACGGGCACGCAGCTGCACCTGGTCGGCCACCCGTACTTCAAGGCGCCGGTGCTCCAGCGCGACGAGTGGGACCTGGCGTCGGTGGAGCGGGCCTTCGCCGAGGTGCTCGGCGGGGCGCTGGAGCCCTACGGCCTGGAGCGCCGCCAGCCGCCGCCGCTGCGCGAATGGGTACCCGCGTGAGTCCGCTCACGTTGCCGTAGGCGATCATGCACGCGAGCATCGTCTGAACGGGCCGTGCCGACGGGGCTACGCTCCGCACGGGGGATGGCGCGCCCGGGCGGCGCGGCCCACCGGTGCGCTCCCGCGTCCTTTCACGCGCCGAAGGAGGTGGGATGGGGTACGGCACGGAGTTGGGCGTCACCAGTCGCGGCTCATCCGGCGCTCCTTCCGCGGCGTCTGGGCGGGGCAGCGGGCCGACCCCGGTCGGGGTCACCAGTCGCGGCTCATCGGGACCACCTCCAGCTCCGAGCGCCACCAAGCCAAGCTTGACGGATCTGCCGAGGTCCGCACGCGGGTACGTGCTCGGTTTCGAGGCGGTCACCGCGGTGACGGCCTGCTGGGCGGTGGCCACCGCGGCTGCGCCCGCCGCGCTGGACTGGTACCGCTTCGGCGTGCTGGTCGCGGCGGGCGCCGCCCACCGCTGGCTGTCCCGGCGGACCGAGGAGACCCGCCGCGACCAGGCGGCCGGTCCGCACATGGACACCAGCGTCGTGTGGATCCTGCCCGGCATGGTCCTGCTGCCCGCGTGGATGGCGGTGACCGCGCTGATCCTGCTGCGCGTGCAGTTGTACCCCGTCGCCCGCAGACCGCTCTACCGGTACACCTTCGGCACCGCGGGCATCCTGCTGGCCGCGCTGGCGTCGATGGCGGTCATCCGGCTCGCGGGGGTGTCGGTGGACGCGGCCTTCGGGGCGCGGGAGGTGGCCGTCCTCGCCTGCGCCGGGATCGCGTACTTCCTGGTCAACGCCTTCGCCATCGCGGGGGCGATCGCGCTGTCGAGCGCGGACGCCACCTGGGAGGCGATCGCCGGGAGCAGGCGCGACAACCTCGGCGGCGCGGTGATGGTGTGCCTGGCGGTCATCGCCGCGCTGGCCACGGCCCACGCCTGGCTGGCGCCGCTGGTCCTGGTGCCCCTGCTGGCCGCGGTCGACTGGGGCGCGCTCCAGATCGAGGCCGCCCGCGGGGACGCGCGCACCGACCACAAGACCCAGCTGCTCAACAGCCGCGGCTGGCACGAGGTGGCCGGGCGCGAGGTGGACCGGGCCCGCAGGCTGTCCGGCCCGGTGGCCGTCGCGGTGCTCGACCTGGACCACTTCAAGCAGGTCAACGACACCTGGGGCCACCCGGCCGGGGACGCGGTGCTGCGCGCGGTCGGCTCGGTGCTGCGCACCTCGACCCGGCACGGCGACGTGGTGGGCCGCTTCGGCGGCGAGGAGTTCGTCCTCCTGCTGCCCGACACCGACGCCGCCGCCGCGGTGGCCGTCGCCGAGCGCGTGCGCCGCGGCATCGCGGACATGCAGGTCGCCGCGGCCGACAAGCGGGGCAGACCGGTGACGATCTGGGGGCGCACGACCTCCATCGGCATCGCGGCGGGCACCGGCCCGACCACCGACCTCGACGCCCTGCTGCGCGCCGCCGACGCGGCGCTGTACGAGGCCAAGCAGCAGGGCCGGGACCGCATCCAGGTCGCGGGCTAGCCCTCGCAGCCGATGCCGTCGTTGTCCTTCCCGTCGAACCTGTGCCGGTCGGGCGGGAGCACGCGGAACTTGCGGTAGGGGATGTCGCCGCAATCGAGGTCGGGGACGCCGAGCGGGATGCAGATGGTCGGGTAGGACGGGTCGCAGCTGGACTTGGTCGTGGTGGTGGTCCGACGGGTCGGCGGGCGGGTGGTCGTGGTGGTGCGGCGGGTGGGCGGCCTGGTCGTCGTGCGGGCCACGGTCGCGGGTGGACGGGTCGTGGTTGTCGTCGTGGTGGTGGTCGTTGTTGTTGTGGTGGGGATGGCCGTGGTGGCGGCGAGCGTGGTGGTGGGTGGCGCGGTGGTGAGTGGCGCGGTGGTGGGCGTTGTGGTCCTAGGGGTGTCGGCGAGCGGGGTGGACGGCGGGGTGGGGGTGAGCGCGGCCCCGATGAGCAGCAGCACCAGCGCGACGCCGGTGACCGTGCCCGCCGACTTGCGGTCGGCCATGAAGGCCCACCGCGCCCGGCCCCGCACGAGCGCCGCGACGCCGAGGGCGAGGGCGGGCAGCGCGAGCATGACGAGGCCCGCGCCGACCCCGCCGCCCGCGAACCCGGCGATGACGACCAGCAGCCAGATGACGGCGACGCCGACGCGCAGCGCGGTGGTGTTCGTGGGGTTCATGCCGGGTGCATCAGGACACCCCGGGCGGGGGTTACCGGCGACTATCCAATCGTGATCTGGGGTGGTTGGCCCTGATGCCCTCCGCGGCCAGCGCGACGGTCTGGGTGATTCGGCGGAGGCGGGTTTCCGGGCGTTTGGCGGTGGCGATCCACTCCAGGATCAGGCGCTTGGAGGACGGGGGGAAGCGGGCGAAGTGGGTGGCGGCGGCCGGGGTGGCGGCCAGCAGCGCGCCCAGGTCGTCAGGGATGTGCTCGCCGACCTCCCACGTGCCGGTCCGCTGGGCGGTGTCGATGAGGGCTTGGCCGTGCGGGGTCATCTGGCCGGTGGCGATCAGGTGGGCGGCGCGGTCGCGGTTGCGCCTGCTCCACCCGCTGCGCGGGTTGCGCGGGGTGAACCGCAGCCGCGAGCCGCGGGCGTTGCTGTCGATCCAGCCGAAGCACAGGGCCTGCTGAACCGCGTCCTCATAGGTCAGCTCGGGGGTGATGTCCACCCAGATCTCGGATTCGGTGCGGCCGTTCGCGTCCAACCAGGACCGCCACTGCGCGGTGTTCACGACGCCAGCACCGCCAGGTAGTGCTGGTTGAACATGACGCCGAGGATGTTGCCGAACGGATCGATGACCGATGCGGTGACGAATCCGGGGCCGTGCTCGGTCGGCGGCAGGTGCTGGGTCGCGCCCAGCGCGAGGAGCCGGTCGAAGGCGGCGTGGACGTCGTCCACCGCCCAGTAGACCATCGCCCCGCCCGCGGGCGGGTTGGCGAAGCGGCGGGAGAGGATGCCCAGCTCGTGCTGGTAGTCGCCGATGCGGAATTCGATGTACGCCGGGGCGCCGTCGATGTCGCGGGAGAAGTACGGCTCGACGCCGAGCACGCCCGCGTACCAGTCGGCGGCGGCGCGCACGTCGTCGGCGAAGTAGTTGACGGTGGTGAGTCCTCGCAGCATGGGACCAGCTTCGCGCCTAAAGTGCTCACCAACTGAGCACTTTGGAGAAACCCGTGCGCGCCGACCGCCTCGTTGCCGCCCTGCTGTTCATGCAAGCCCGCGGCCGGGTCACCGCCGCCGAGCTGGCTGCGGAGCTGGAGGTCTCGGTGGCCACCGCGCGCCGGGACCTGGAGGCGCTGTCGGCCGCGGGCATCCCGGTCTACCCGCAGCCGGGCCGCGGCGGCGGCTGGGCGCTGGTCGGCGGCGCGCGCACCGACCTCACCGGCCTGTCCGCCGCCGAGGCCCAAGCCCTGTTCCTGCTGCTCGGCCCGTCCGCGGTGGGGACGGAGGCGGCCGCGGCCCTGCGCAAGCTGCTGCGCGCCCTGCCCGCGCCCTTCCGCGCCGACGCCGAAGCCGCCGCCAGCGCGACGATGACCGACCCGGCGGGCTGGGGCGAGCGGCCGAAGGACCGCCCGGAGCTGGTCGCGCTGCTCCAGTCGGCGGTGGTCCGGCGGCAGCGGGTCCGGCTGTCCTATGCGAACCGCGCGGGCGCGCGGACGCAGCGGATGGTCGACCCGTGGGGGTTGGTGGACAAGGACGAGGTCTGGTACCTGGTCGCCGGGACCGACGGCGGCAGGCGGACGTTCCGCCTCGACCGCGTGGTCGCCGCGGAGCCGACCGACGAGCCGTTCACCCGCCCCGCCGGCTTCGACCTCGCCCAGGCGTGGGAGGAGGTGGTGGGGGAGGTGGAGCAGCGGCGCTCGCAGACCTGGGCCACCCTCCGCGCCGACCCGCGCCACCACCGGGTCCTGCGCTCCCACTTCGGCCGCCACTGCGAGGTCGAGGGCGACCTGGTGCGCGTGGGGGCGCCGACGGCGCTCGACATCGCCCGGCAGCTCGCGGGCTGGGGATCGATGGTGGAGGTCCTGGAGCCCGCGGCCGTGCAAGCCGAACTCGCCCGGATCGGGCGGGAGCTGGTCGAGCGGTACGGCTCGGCGGGCTGAGGCGGATCTTGCCCGCCGAACGGGTGTTCGATACCGTGCCGGTGGGGGCTTGCCCCCGGTAAGGGAGGTCTGCTCTACGCGCGAGGGCGCCCGCGGGGTTTCGCGGGCGCCCTCGACGTGGGTGCTACGGCCTGCCCGCCATCAGGGTGTAGCCGCCGGAACCGCTGTAGGCGTGGACCAGCCAGCGGTAGTAACCGGCCGTCCCGTTGTACGACACCCGCTCCGAGGCCGCGGGCGTGGTGCCGCTGGCGACCGAGGTCCAGGTCGACCCGTTCCACTTCTGCAGGTACAGGTCGAAGTCGCCGCCGGACGGGCCGGTGAGGCAGCCGACGTGCGCGCCGGAGGCCGTCGCGTAGTAGTAGCTGCCGGAGGGCTGGATCGCCTGGCCGCCGCTGGCCAGCGAACCGGTGTAGCGGGTCTGCGCCCCGGTGCAGTCACCCGGGTTGGGCGGGTTCTCGCCGCCGCCGGAGGTGATCAGGGTGCGGCCGTAGGTCTGCAGGATCTCGTTGACCGGCTGGAAGTAGGTCGTCCCGCCGGTGCGGCAGTTGCCCGAGCCGCCGGAGGTGACGCCCTGGGCCTGGTTGCCCGAGACCGCCGAGCCGCCCGAGTCGCCGGGCTCGGCGCAGACGGTGGTGCGGATCAGGCCCTGCACCGAGCCCTCGGGGTAGTTGACCGTGGCGTTGCGGGCCTGGATGGTGCCGCAGTGCCAGCCGGTGGTGGAGCCGGACCGGCAGATCGACGAGCCGACCGGGGCCTCCTGGGAGCCCGCGACGGCGACGCGGCCGCCGGAGTAGTTGTTGACCGCGCCGATCAGGTTGTTCCCGGCGTTCACCGCGACGTAGGCCATGTCGTTGCCCGGGAAGCTCGACCCGGAGAAGCGGCCGCCGGGCTGGGTGGTGGTGGCCCCGGTGCGCCCGCAGTGGCCTGCGGTGATGAAGCCGCCGTTGACCGAGAAGCCCACGGAGCAGCGGGTGCCGCTGCCGATGTAGTAGGCGTTGCCACCGACGACATCGATCAGCGGGCGGGGCGCCTCGGTGGTGGCGACGACCCGCACCGCGTTGACCGGGACGCCGCTGGCGGCGACGAAGCGGTGGGCGGCGGCGAGGGCGTCGGGCCGGGCGGAGACGACGATCGAGTTGGTGGTGACGTCGACGTGCCAGCCGACGACCGCGGCCGGGCTCGCGGCCCGGTTGGCGTCCAGCCGGGCCTTGAGGCCGTCCAGCGCGGCCTCGGTGCGGGTCACCATCCGGACCTCGGCGCCCGCGGCGCGGGCGGCCTTCGCGGAGGCGGTGTCGGTCGCGCCGACGACGAGGGAGCCGGAGGCGGCGTCGTACCAGCTGCCGCCGAAGCCCTTGCCGAGCCGCTTGCGGATGGCGCGGTCGGCCCGGGAGGCCCGGGCCTCGTCGGCGAGTCGGATGGTCGCGGCGGCGGGGGTGAGGTTGAGGTCCCGCTGCAGGGCCGTGTGCATGGTCTCGATGGGGGCGGCGACGGCGGTGGGCGCGAGCGCCACGACCGCCCCGGCCGCCATGAGGGCAGCGCTCAACAGGGCGTGGACCGTTCTGGCCATGCCGATTCTCCTCTGTACGCAGGGTGAGTCGAACGGATGGCTGCCACCCGGGTCGGCAGTGCGCAGAACGGTAATCGGGACGAAACGGTCAGTGGTAATAGCACTTGGTCATAGTGCTGCGCGGTCGCTCTCCACCCCGAACATCGGGTAGCGCTCCAGGAAGCGCGAGTACCGCGGCCTGCGCGCGATCACGTCCTGGTACGCCGCGCCCGCCAGCTTGACCAGCTGGTCGGCGAAGGAGGCGGTGGCGCTGTCGGGGTGCCAGCCGACCAGGTTGCGCCAGCGCAGGGGATTGCCCGCGATCGGCACGGCGACCACGCCGGGCATCTCCCGGAACATCGGCTGGCACAGCACGACGGCGTCCCCGCTCTCGACCATGTCGATGCAGGTGACCACATCGGTCTCGTACAGGGTGCGCGGGGTGAAGCCCGCGCGGGCGCAGGCCGCGGCGAAGCAGTCGGAGAAGCAGCCGTCGCCGGGGGTGGCCCCCCACTGCTCGCCCGCCAGCGCCGACAGCTCGACCTCGGGCTTGTGCGCCTCCGGGTGGTCGGTGGAGAGCAGGACGAACACCGGGTCGGTGGCCAGGGTCCGCCAGATCAGCCCGGGCTGGGCGGGCGGCGGGGCGTCGCCGCACACCCCGACCAGGGCGTAGTCCACCCGGCCGTCGGCCAGCATGGTCGCCAGCTCCTCCGACGACCACGACACGTGCGTGGTCACCTCCAGGTCGGGGTGCTGGGCGTTGAGCTGGTGCACCAGCCCGCCGAGCACCGGGCCGGTGGCCGAGCCCAGCCGCAGCCGGGCCGGGGTGTCGCCGGGCAGGGCGGCGGTGTTGGCGAAGCGGGCGGCCTCCTCGCGCAGGCCGGACACCGCGGGCAGCAGCAGCTTGGCCCTGGCCAGCACCAGCTCGCCCAGCGGCGTCGGCCGGGCCCCGCGGCGGTCCCGCTCGAACAGCGGGCCGCCGAGCGCGCGCTCGATGCGGTGGAGCTGCGCCGTCAGCGCGGGTTGGGCGAGCCCGAGCGTCGACGCGGCCTTGGTGATGCTGCCCGCCTCGGCCACAGCGCAGATGATTTTGAAGTGGCGCAGCTCCAACTCCATGGTGCAACGCTAAGCCGGTTCTCTCCGCAGGCCAAGCCCCCTCGCCACCCGTGATCAGGTTGAGGCTTCGCCATGCGAACGACTTGTCCTGTGTGAAAATCCGGGTTCCGGTCCAACTCCGCTCACGGGCTGTTCGCTGGTCGAGACACCCCGCTCCCGTGCTTTGTGCCCCGGACCTGCCCGATTCATCCCGACGAGTGGCCGATTGTCGTCGCCCGCTCGTATCACGTCCTGCTCATCCCGCTGGCCGAACCGGTCCCCGGACGGGCCTGGTACCGAACCGGTGATCACCCGTTCGGTGTAATTCTGCCGGGTTCGCGTAATGGCGGCCGGGTTCGGCCCTTTTCGTTCCTGTCCAGCGGAAGGAGCAGACGTGCGCATCGACGCGGCCGCCTACCAGCGCGTCCTGGGTGACGAGCTGCGCAAGGCGCGCAAGCAGCGGGGGTGGACCCGCAAGGACCTGACCGACCGGTTGCAGACCACCATCTCGCTGCAGACGCTGGCGACCTACGAGCTGGGCACCCGGCAGTGCAGCCTGGTCCGGTTCGTGGAGCTGTGCCTGGCCCTGGAGGAGATGCCGCACGTGATGATGTCGCGCGTGCACGACCGCGTCTTCGCGGGCACCTCGATCGGCCGCGTCCGCGTGGACCTGCGCCGGGTCGTCTACGACGCCCGCCCCGAGCTGTCCCCGCTGCGCCGCTGGGCGGCCGGGCGGCTGGCCAGCCACAGCGGCCCGGAGCCGCCGGTGGTGCAGCTCGACATCACCGCGCTGGAGCGGCTGGCCGAGCTGTGCGGGGTGGAGACCGTCGAGCTGATCAGGAAGCTGGCCGACGTGCGGTGATCAGCCAGGCCGCCGAGCCGTAGCAGACGCCGTCGGCGGTCCGGTGCGCCTCGACGTCGGCGCGCAGCGCGGCGAACGCGCCCGCCCGGGCCTCGGCGTCGAGGCCGTCGGCGATGTCGCCGTAGTGCTGGGCGATGAAGTCGTAGGCGTCGTGGCCGAAGTTCATGGTCTCGTGCAGCGGAACCAGGTCCACCTCGGCGAACCCGGCCGCGCCCAGGACGCGGTGGACGCGCTCGGGCTCGCTCAGCGAGAACGGGCCGGGCGCGTCGGCAGGCGGCGTCGGCAGCTCCCGGCCACCGGCCAGCGCGGCGCGGAAGCAGGTCAAGAACTCGTTGCGCGCCAGCGGTTGCCAGGTGATCAGCGCCAGCCTGCCGCCCTCGGTGAGCGCGGCGGCGATGTTGGCGAACGCGGCCACCGGGTCGGCGAAGAACATGGCGCCGTGCCTGCTGATCGCCACGTCGAACCCGCGCGCCGGGAACGGGTAGACCTGGGCGTCGGCCTGCACGAAATCCACCAGCGGCGCGTCCACCCCCGACCCGGCCTCGCGGCGGGCCTGGGCCAGCAGCGGCCCGGACAGGTCGACCCCGAGCGCGCTCGCGCCCCGGCGCGCGGCCTCGCGGGTGGTCCGCCCGCCGCCGCAGCCGATGTCGAGGACGCGGTCCGTCGCGGTGATCGCCGCCGCGGCCATCAGGTGGTCGAGGTAGGGCGCGACGGGCTGCTCGAAGCGGTCGAGGTTCGCCGCCCAGAACGCGCCGCGATCGCCGTCCCAGCTCGCCAGCTGCGCGGTGTTGCCCGGATCGACCTTCATCTTTCGTCCCCCAGCGGATCGTCAGGTGTCCCGGGCGAAGGCCGCGAGCAGGGCGCGCACGTGCTCCTCCTCGGGAACGGACAGCTCGGCGAAGACCGCCAAGGCCGCCCGCCAGTCTTCCACGGCCCCCGGGATGTCCCCCGACACCTGCCGCACCAGGGCGCGCACGTGCCGGGCGCGGCCGCGGGCCAGGCGCTGGCCCGCCCGCTCGGTCACCGCGAGGCTCTGCTCGGCGAAGTCGGCGGCGGTCGTCGCCTCGCCCGCGTCCAGGAAGGCGTGGGCCAGCTCGGTCAGCGCGCGGCCCTCCAGCAGCCGCATGCCGGTGTCGCGCATCAGCGCCAGCGCCGCCATCCCGTGCCGGATCGCCGATTCCAGGTCGCCGGTGCGCCGGGCCAGCGCGCACAGGCCGGTCAGCACCGACGCCTCGCCGTAGCCGAAGCGGATCTCCCTGGCCAGCTCCAGCGCCGCCTGGTAGTGCTCGGCCGCGGCCGACCACTCGCCGGTGCGCTGCTGGACCGAGGCCAGCACGTCCAAAGCGGACACCTCGTGGCGGCGCTCGCCGAGCTGCCTGGCCAGGTCGAGGGCGGCGCGGACCCCGGCGGCGCTCTCGGCGAACTCGCCCGCGTCCAGAGCGGTCTCCGCCAGGCACACCAGCATCGCCACCTCGCCGTGGCGGTAGCCGTAGCGGCGGCACACCGCCAAGGCGCGCTGGTAGCACTCCGCGGCCCGGCGCAGGTCGCCCAACGCCCAGTAGGCCAGCCCCAAGCCCTGCGCCGCGGCGCCCTGGACCTGCCGGTGATCGATGCGCGTGGACAGCTCCAGCGCCTCGGTGTGCCGCTCGATCGCCATCTCCGGCTTGCCCAGCGACAGCGCCACCGCGCCGGTGTAGTGCAGCGCCGCGGCCTCGCCCCGGCGGTTGCCGATGGCGCGGTTGATGACCAGCGCCTCCTCGTAGAACGCCTCGGCCTGCGCGGGCTGGCCCAGCTGGGAGTAGGCCCGGCCGAGGTTGTGCAGCGCGGTTGCCTCGACCACCCGGTTGCCGGTGCCCCGGCTCAGCTCCAGCGCCCAGCGGTGGTGCTCGACGGCGGCGGCGTAGTCCGACAGGTTGCAGTGCACCAGGCCCAGCAGGTCGTGCACCGACGCCTCGGCGTCGACGTCGCCCGCGGCGCGGGCCGCGGTCAGCGCCGCCGTCGCCGCCATCACCGCGTCCGCGCCGCCGCCGCGGTTGACGAAGTAGCCGCGCAGCGCCTCGGCGAAGCGCCAGGCGTGCGCGGGCAGGCCCACCTCCGGCGCGGCGATCGTCGAGGCCACCAGGTTCGCGCGCTCCTCGTCCAGCCAGGCCACCGCGGCCGCCTCCGCGCCCGGCGGGGTCTGCGTCGGGGCCCCGATCTGCCAGAGCACCGCGCTGTGGGTGCGGATCGATTCGATGTAGTGGTCGAACAGCCTGCCGAGGGCGTTGACCCGGTCGGCCGCGGTGTCCTCGTGCTCGGCGCGGTTGCGGGCGTACTCGCGCAGCAGGTCGTGGAAGGCGTAGCGCCCGGGGCCGGACTCGCGGATCAGGTTGCCCTGCACCAGGACCGTCAGCAGCCGGGACGTCGCCGCGGGGGCCAGGCCCGCCAGCGCGGTCGTCGCCGCCAGGTCCACGTCCGCGCCGGGGACCAGGCCCAGCAGCCGGAACAGCCTGCGCGCGGAGGGCACCAGCTTGTCGTAGGACAGGTCGAACGCCGCGCGCACCGCGGCCGACTCGTCGCCGACGACGGCCAGCCCGCTGAGCCTGCCCCGGGCCCGCAGCTCGCGGGTGTGGTCGGCGACGCTGTCCCCGGGCCGCACGGCCAGGTTGGCCCCCGCGATGCGCAGCGCCAGCGGCAGGTGCCCGCAGGTGTCGGCCAGCTCGGCGGCCGCCTGCGCCTCCCGCCGCGCGCGGACCGCGCCCAGCAGCCCGCCGAGCAGGTCCACCGACTCCGCGGGGGCCAGCACGTCCAGCGGGATCGACTGCGCGCCGTCGCGCGCGGTCAGCCCGGTGAGCCGGTCGCGGCTGGTCACCACGACGAAGCAGCCCGCCGCGCCGGGCAGCAGCGGGCGCACCTGCTCGGCCGCGGCGGCGTTGTCCAGCAGGACGAGCACCCGCCTGCCCGCCAGCATCGTCCGGTACAGCCCGATCGCCTCGTCCACGTCGACCGGCACCCGCTCGGGCGGCACGCCCAGCGCGTGCAGGAACCGGACCAGCACCTCGTGGGTCGACGGCGGCCTGCGCGCGGCGTACCCGCGCAGGTCGACGCTGAGCTGCCCGTCCGGGAACCGCTCGCGCACCCGATGGGCCCAGTGCACGGCCAGCGCCGTCTTGCCGACGCCCGCCGCGCCGGAGACCACGGCCACCACCGCGGCGGGCTGGCGGTCCGGGGCGGGCAGCAGCTCGTCGAGCCGGGCCAGCGCCGCCGCCCGGCCGACGAAGCCGGGCGGGTCCGGCGGGAGCTGGGCCGGGGTGCGCTGCGGGGCGGGCTCGGCCTCGGTCGCGCGCAGCACGCCCAGGTGCGCGGCGCGGATCTCCGCGCCCGGCTCGACGCCCAGCTCCTCGCCGAGGCGGGCCCGGATGTCGGTGAACACCTGCAGCGCGGCGGCCTGCTCGCCGGTGCCAGCCAGGGCCAGGATCAGTCGGGCGTGCAGGCCCTCGTGCAGCGGCTCCTCGTGGGCCAGCGGCTGCAGCCGCTCCACGGCCAGCGCGGGCTGGCCCAGGGCCATCGCCAGGTCGGCGTGGGCCAGCGCGGCCTGCCGCCTGCGCGCGGTCAGCGCGACCGCGGTCGGGTGCTCGCGCAGCCTGCTGCCCAGGTCGACGAGCGCGGGGCCGCGCCAGCAGGCGAGCGCGCGGTCGTAGAGGTCCAGCGCGGCGGGCGCGTCGGTGTGCGCGCGGGCCTCGGCGCGGGTCACCAGGTCCTCGAACACCAGCGCGTCGACCTGCTCGACCCGCACGCCCAGCTGGTAGCCGCCGGGCACCGAGGCGATGGTGGTGCGGTTGCGCCTGCTCACCGCGCCCAGCGCCCGCCGCAGCCGGGAGATGTAGGTGTGCACCAGGCCCAGGCAGGTGTCGGGGGGCCGCTCGCCCCACAGCACGTCGATGATCTCCTCGCGGCGCACCGGCTGGTTGGCCCGTACCGCCAGAAGGGCCAGCAGGGTCCGCTGCTTGTGCGCGCCGACCTCGACCGGACGGCCGCCGTGTGCGACGCTGAACGGGCCGAGCACGCCCAGCGCCAGCCGGGCGGGGTGCGGCGGCGCGGCCTCGCCGCCGCGCCGGGTCAGCTCGTCGGGGGCCACCCCGACGGCGGCGGCCAGCTTGCGGACCGAGTCCGGCCGGGGGTGGCCGACGGACCCGCGCTCGATGTAGCGCAGGGCCCGGACGCTGATCCCGGAGCGCTCGGCGAGCTGCTGCTGGGTCAGCCGGGCCCGCAGCCGGTGCGCCCGCAGGGCCTCGCCGAACGACGCGGCGCCCGGCCCTGTCATGGCCCCACCCCACTTCTTGCCGCCCGACCGGAAGGAAGAGTTGCCGGTCACCCCATCCTAGGGCATGTGATTCTGCCATTGCCGCAGGTCGGGAGCGCACCGCTAAACGTGTGCACGGGGTGTAGCCAGTACAGGTCCGCTGCCGGCGCCGCCCCGTAGCCTAGGTGCGCGGGCGGCGTCCTGGGGGTGCGCCGCCCGCGTTCGTCTTCACCGGGCTGGTCGATCCACTAGCCTCGCTGCTGTGGGGGGAGCCACCGTGCAGGCGCGCGCGTCCGGGGGACGCGCGCCGTGGCGGGTGCGCGTCGGCTGGCTGCTGCTGGTCGTGCTGGCCGCGGGCGGCTACGCCGTGGTGGCCTCGCGCGGACCGCGCCCGCCCGAGCAGGTCGCCCCCAACCCGGTCACCGCCGCGCTGGACGCCCTGCTCGACCCGCGCCCGGACACCGACCCCACCCGGCTGCTGCCGCCGGACTTCGCCGCCGTCACCGGGGTCGAGTACGCGCTGCGCCGCGCCCCCGACGGCACCATGCGCGCAGTGAACGTCCACGGCGGCTGCTCAGCCCCCTGGGGCGACACGGCCACCCGGTGGGACTACTCCGTGGGCTGCATGGCCCACGACCTGGGCTACGACCTGCTCCGCTACGCCGACGCCACCGGGCTGCCGGTCGACGGCGGGCGCAGGCGGGCCCTCGACGACCGGCTCTCGGCCGACATGCACGCCCAGTGCGAGATCAACCCGCGCGACTCCGCGGGGCTGTGCCGGATGGTGGCCTCGCTGTTCTCCGCCGGGCTGGTCGTCAACTCCTGGCACCAGAGCTGGGGCCCGCCCGCGGCCGAGCCGGTCGGGGTGTGGGCCGTCGTGCTGGTGATGGTGGTGGTGCTGCTGGCCGCGCGGCTGCCCGCCTTCCGCGGCGGGTCGCGCCCGCTGCCCCGGCCGCCGCCGCGGGCCACCGCCGCCGACCGCGCCGGGTACCTCTCGCTCGTCGGGGTCTTCGCCCTGGGCGCGGTCGTGCTGGCCGAGACCGCGCTGGCCTTCGCCCCGCTCATGGCGGTGCCCGCGGCCGGGCTGTGGCCGCTGACCTGGGCGCTGCAGCTGGTCCCGCTGTTCTTCTTCGCCTGCGGCCACGCCAGCCTGCAAGCCTGGCGGGCGGGCCGCGGCTACGGCGCCTACCTGGCCGACCGGCTCTGCTGGCTGATCCGGCCCGTGCTCGCGCTGGTCACCGCCTGGCTGGCGGTGCCGCTGTCGCTGGAGCTGTTCGCCGCCCCCGCCGAGGTCGCCACCGCCTTCGGCAGGCTCGTGGTGCAGCCGCTGTGGCTGCTCGGGCTGACCCTGCTGGTGGTGGCCGCCGCGCCCCTGCTGGGCCTGCTGCACCGGGTGGCCGGGCTCGGCGCGTCCGGGCTGTGGCTGGCCGTCGTGCTGGCGCTGGAGTGGGCCGGACCCGGGACCGCCTTCGACTACGGCGCGGGCATCGCGCTGGCGCTGCTGTTCGCCCAGCTCGCGCACGACCACGCGGCCGGGTCGCTGCCCACGGTCGGACCGGGGCGCACGGGCCTGGGGCGCCGGGGCCTGGCGGCCGTCGGGCTGGCCGCGGTCGGCGTGCTCGTGCTGGCGACCGCGCTGGGCTGGATCGATCCGCTGCTGATCGCCGAGCCCGCGGGCACCCCCAGCTTCGTGCCCTCGGCCGCCGGGGTGCTGCTGCTGGGCCTCGCCCAGGTCGCGGTCGTCGCGCTGCCCCGCGACCCGCGGCCCGCGCCGGTGCTCGCCACGGCGGTGCGGGTCGTGCGGACCGCGCCGATGACGGTCTACCTGGCGTACCTGTGCGTGGCGCTGCTGGTCGTGGGGCTGGTCAGCGCGGTGGCCGCGCGGCCGGAGTTCCCCGTCGGCTGGCTGGCCCGGCCGACGACCCTGCTGGCCATCGGCCTGGTCGCCGGGCCCGCGCTGGTCGGGTTCCTGCTGTTCGAGTCGCGGGCGGGCGCCGACGTCGGCTTCGCGGGCAGGCTCTCCCGGTGGGACGGGGTCGCGGCGGGGCTCGGGGTTGTCTACGCCGCGCTCGGGGTACTCGGATTCGCCGCGGGGCCGGGGGCCGCGGTGCTGGGCCTGCCGCTGGACCCGATGGCGGGGATCATCCACCTGCTGCTGGGGTGGCACCTGCTGCACGCGGTCCGGGTGGGCGCCAGCGCGCTGCCGGGCCCGTGGCTGCTGGCGGCCCTGGCCTGCGGACCCGCGGTGCTGGCCAAGCCGAGCGTCGCCGGGCTGGTCGTGCACGGGGCGACGGTGGCCCTGGCCTGCGCGGGGGCGCTGGTCTGTGGCGCTCGTCGCAGCGGGCAGGTGGTCGATCCCGAGGAGTCGATCGTGTGCCAGGCTAGCGGGCAACCCGGGCGGGTTTGAGAACGTCTTCTGCGTCAACACAGGTCAGGGAGGGATTGCGTGGAGCACCAGCGGCCGAGGTCTGGCAGTCGCGCGGGCGCGCGCCGCCCGGTCCCGCCGCCCGAGCGCCCCCGCGACCAGGCGCGCCGGGACCTGCCCGAGCGCCGCCGCGGCGACCTCCCGCCGCACCGCGCCGCGGCCGACCCGGCCCACGACCTGCCCAGCCGCCGCCGCGACCCCGCAGGCCGCGACACCCCCGGCCGCGACGCAGGCGACCGCAGGCGCGGCGCGGCCGCCGGGCAGCGGCGCGGCGACCCCGGGTCGGGCGCCCCGCCGCGCAGACCCCGCCTGGCCGACCTGCGCACCGAGCGCCTCGCCCCGCGCCGCCCCGCCCCCCGTCCCGCGCCCGCCCCGGCGCGCAGACCCGGGCTGATCGCGGGCAAGGTCGCCGCGGGCGCGCTCTCGGTCGTGGTGCTGGCCGCGACCGGCTACTACTGGAAGGTCGCGGGGAACTTCTCCGACGGGCTGTCCACCACCGACGTCATCGCGGGCGGCCCCACCGAGCGGCCCGCCGACGGGGCCATCGACATCCTCATGGTCGGCATGGACAGCCGCACCGACGCCCAGGGCAACCCGCTGTCGGAGGAGCAGCTGCGCATGCTCAGCGCGGGGGTGTCCGACGGCGAGCAGAACACCGACACCATCATCATGATCCGCATCCCGAACGACGGGAAGCAGGCGTTCGGGATCTCCATCCCCCGCGACTCCTACGTCGACATCCCCGGCTACGGCATGCACAAGGTGAACTCCGCCTACGCCAGGGCCAAGGTCCAGTCGCGCAAGGACCAGCAGGCCCAGGGGGTCGCCGACGAGCGGGAGCTGGAGCGGGTGGGCAGGCGCGAGGGGGCCAAGAACCTCATCGCCACCGTCGAGCAGCTGACCGGCGCGACGATCGACCACTACGCCGAGGTCAACCTCCTCGGGTTCTACGACATCACCAACGCCGTCGGCGGCATCGAGGTCTGCCTGAAGAACCCGGTGCGCGACCGCTACTCCGGGGCGAACTTCCCGGCGGGGGTGCAGACGCTCAAGGGCGTGCAGGCGCTGGCGTTCGTCCGGCAGCGGCACGGCCTGCCCAACGGCGACATCGACCGCATCGTGCGCCAGCAGACCTTCATGACCGGGATGGCGCGCAAGGTGTTCTCCCAGGACATGATCGTGCCGGGGTCGGAGAAGCTGGCGAAGCTGCAGGAGGCCATCAAGAAGTCGGTGGTGCTGGACGAGGGCTGGAACGTCATCCAGTTCGCCCAGCAGATGGTGGGCTTCACCGGCGGGAACGTGGAGTTCCTGACCATCCCGCACGGCCGCATCGACCTGCCCACCCCCTACGACGGCTCGGCGGTGGAGATCGACCCCGACCAGGTGCGGTCCTTTGTGGACGCCCTGCTGCGCGGCGGCGCGACCGAGGCGTCCGAGGCCGCCAAGCCCAAGCCCACGGTGACGGTCTTCAACGCCACCGAACGCCGCGGCCTGGCCGGTGAGGTGACCGCGAAGCTGGAGTCGGCGGGCTACCCGACCGGCGAGCCGGGCAACTCGGCAGGCCGCCCGACGACCGTCATCCGCCACGCGGGCGGCGACGAGGCGGCCGCGCGCGGGGTGGCGGGCGCGCTGGGCGGGGAGTACCAGGTCGAGGCGGACGCCAACCTGCCGTCCGGGCAGGTGGAGGTCTACCTCGGCGCGGACTACAGCGAGGGCCAGTCGCTGGCCGCCGGTCCGCTGCTGTCGCTCAACGGCGCCCGGCAGGGCCCGCCCTGCGTGAACTGACCCGGGCAGAAAGCAGCGCGGGCCACCCCCCGTCCGGGGTGGCCCGCGCCCCGGGTGCGGATCAGAACTGGAGCGCCCAGCTGTCGATCCGGCCCGTGTCGTTGCGCGCCACGTCGCGGACGCTGAGCTTCCAGGTCCCGTTGGCCACCTCGCTGGAGGCGTCTACGGTGTAGGTCGCGATGACGTTGTCGGCCGCGTCGGAGCTGGAGGAGTTCTTCAGCCGGTACGCCGTGCCGTCCGGGGCGATCAGGTCGATCACCAGGTCACCGCGGTAGGTGTGCAGGATGCTGACCGACACCGACAGGTCGGGCGGGGCGTTGCCGCTGACGCCGCTGACGGTGATCGGGCTCTCGACCGTCGCCAGGTCCGCGATCGCCACGTCCGTGCCGTTCTCGAAGCGCGGGTCGGGGTCGGGGCCGCCGCCGCCCTCGCCCGCCAGCGTCCAGATGGAGTGCGCGAGCGCGTCGGTGTTGCGGTCCAGGGCGGTCGCGTTGACGTTGGTGGTGCGGTCGCACGAGCGGTGGTAGCAGGGGTCGAACGCCTGGCCTGCCGTGCCGCCCCACTTCTGGGCCTGGGCGCTGCTCTTGATGCCCTCGGCCCCGGTGAAGGTGCCGCCGACGGGGATGCCCGCGCGGGCGAAGGCGGCGTGGTCGGAGCGCCCGCCGACGCTGGTCAGCTCGGTCTGCACGCCGATGGAGCTGAAGTACCCCTGGAGCACCTGCTGCAGCTCCAGCGACCCCGCGGGCTGGCCGGAGGCGCTGTAGACGAAGTAGCCGGGGTTCGGCGAGCCGATCATGTCGAAGTTGAGGTAGGCGTCGATCTGCGCCTTCTCCGCCGAGCTGAGGCTGTTGACGTAGTTGGTCGAGCCGACCAGGCCCAGCTCCTCGGCGCCCCACCAGCCGAACCGGATGTGCTTCTGCGGGGCGAGGTCCGCAGCGCCGATGGCCAGCGCGACCTCCAGCAGCCCGGCCGACCCGGTGCCGTTGTCGTTGATGCCGGGGCCCGCGGTCACCGAGTCCAGGTGCGCGCCGGCCATGATGATCGCGTTCGGGTCGCCGCCGGGCCAGTCGGCGATGAGGTTGTAGCCCGTGGTGCCGTTGTAGGTGAACGACTTGACCGATGTCGTCCACCCGGCGGCGTCGAGCTTGCCTTTGACGTAGTTCACCGAGGCCTGGTAGCCGGGTCTGCCGTGCGCCCGGTTGCCGCCGTTGTTGGTGGCGATCGTCTGGAGCTGGTTGAGGTGCGCCTGCACGTTGGCGACCGGGATGTTCGGCGCGGGTTGGACCGCGGTCGCCGCCGGGGTGGCCAGGAGCGCGCCGGTCAGCGCCACCCCGGCCGCGACGGGCAGGAGGGAGAAGCGGGACATGGTTGCTGCCTCCAGCAGGGGTTGGGGACAACCGTGCTGGATGGTCGCGTACCGGCCCGTTCCCTCAATAGGGGTCGAATGTGGGGTGAAATTGCCATATACGCATGAGTGAACGGGCGCCCTCAGGCCGCGACGGCCAGGGCGGGGGCGCGTGCGGGGGCGGGCTGGTGCACCCGGAGCAGTTGGGCGAGGATCGCCAGCTGGAGCAGGAACATCATGCGCTGGAACAGCCCCCGCATCTCCTGCAGCTCGGTGGGGACCAACCCGAAGTGGCTCACCAGGAACACCAGCAGCAGGACCGCGGTCCCGGCCGCGCTGCGCACCAGCCACCGCCGCGCCGAGGAGGGCGCCAGTCGCAGGGCGACCAACAGGGCGGCGATGGGCACGCAGACGAACGCCACCCCCGCGGCGTAGCGGTGGATCTCGGCGGAGGCGGTCAGCGGTCCGCTCTCGTTCGTCGGGAACACCGCGACGAGCAAGCACGACAGCGCCGCGAGGCCAAGCGAGGTGCGCAGCAGCGGGTGGGGGCGCACCACCGAGAGCAACCCGACGGCGGCCATCGCCATCGCCAGCACGCTAGCGCCGAACATCCACCCGTAGCCGTCGACGAAGACCAGCGTCGACAACGTGGAGTCGACCGGATTGATCTGTCCACTCCCGACTACATGCACCCCCACCATGAACACCGCCGACAGCGCCAAGCCGACGAATCCCAGTGCCAGTCCCCGTGTGCGCGCGGTGTCCGCCGCGGCGAGTTCCCCATGAATGCTCACCTGCCCAACGGTGGTCGAATCGGACAGCCGATCACATCCGGAACACTCCCGAGTTCGCCCGGGGGCTGTCCCTACCCCGGCCCTGAGGCCCGCAGGCGTGCCTGCTTCGGATGTCGGTGGGGTGGCGCATACTCCGCGGCATGGATCTCGCTATCGCGCGGTGGCGGCTGCGCAACCAGCACCTCGTCGCACCGCACGCCGCGTCGGCCTGCGCGGTGCTGGAGACGCTGCTGGCCGTGCAGGCGGAGAACCCGAGCCAGTCCGCGTGGGCGGTGGCGGCCAGGACCGCCGCGCCGGACCCGGGTCCGCTGGCCGGGCTGCTGGACTCCGGGGCCGTGCTGCGCACCCACGTCCTGCGGCCCACCTGGCACTACGTCGCCCGCGCCGACATCGACTGGCTGCTGGCGCTGACCGCCCCGCGCGTGCTCAAGTCCGTCGACCTCCAGCTGCGGGAGAGCGCCGGGCTGTCCACCCGGGACGTCGACCGGCTCGGGTCCGCCGTCGTGGACCTGCTCGCCAGCACGCCGAACCGGACCCGGGACGAGATCGCCGCGGCCCTGCGCGAGCACGCCCCGGTCGACGGGCGGGCGGTCATGGCGCTGATGGCGCACCTGGAGCTGCGCCGCCTGGTGATCAGCGGCAGCCCGCGCGACGGCGAGCACACCTACGCGACCTACGCCGACCGCGTCGGCGCGCGGGAGGTCGACCGGGCCGACGCGCTGGCCCGGCTGGCCCTGCGCTACTTCACCGGCCACGGCCCGGCCACGGTGAAGGACCTCGCCTACTGGGCGACGCTGACGCTCACCGACGTGCGCGCCGGGCTCGACGCCGTGCGCGACCAGCTCGACTCCTTCGAGCACGGCGGCCGCACCTACTGGCACGCGCCCGGGGAGCCCCCGGACCGCGCGGGCGAGCCGGGCGCGCACCTGCTCCAGCTCCTCGACGAGACCTACCGCGGCTACCAGGACTCCCGGTGGGTGCTCGACGCCGCCGGGGTCGTGCCGCGGGGGCGGGAGGCGGCCATCGGCATGGCGCTGGTGGACGCGCAGCTCGTCGCCGGGATGAAGCGCACGGTCACCGCGACCCAGGTGGTGTTCGAGCTGACCCCGCACCGCGCGCTGTCCGGGGCGGAGCGGCAGGCGCTGGCCGAGGCGGCCGACCGGTACGGCGCCTTCCTCGACCGCCCCGCGGTCCTCCGCGTCGCGGGCTAGGGCTCGCGGGAGGCCAGGTACTCCGCCCACACCTTCTTCGGCACCGCCATCCGCCACGAGTCGATGACGAGCTCCTCCAGCTCGGCGTGGTCGATGGCGGCCATCCGCACGCGCATCCAGTTGTAGCGCATGTCCGAGGGGATGGGCAGGAAGAACTTCGCCGGCTCGGCCTCGATCAGCGCGGCGCGCTCCTCCTTGGGGTAGCCGAAGCCGAGCACCGTCTCATCCGGCGACAGCGACAGGAACACGATCCGCCCCACCCGGAACTTGACCCGGTCGCGGACCAGCGCCTCGTAGGCGCGGGGGAGGGACAGGGCGATGGCGCGCACGTCGTCGGCGGTGACCACGGGTGCTCCCTTCAGCTCGCGGCCGTGATGGTGACGTAGAGGTATTCGTCCAGCACCTTGGCCAGCGACACGGGCCGGGCCAGCTGGGCGCAGAGCGCGGCCTCGCCCACGGCGGCCTCGGCCAGCACGGCGTTGGCCCACGTGCGGCCCATCCGCTGGTGCGCGGCGAAGGCGTCGCCGTCGCGCGCCCCGTGCAGGCGGGTGGCGATGGCCGCGTCCCACGGCATGATCGTCTTGGGGCGCAGGGCGTACAGCGCCTTCGACGCGGCGGTCGCGCCCAGGCTCCTGCGGGCGGACACCGCGACGGCCGCCAGGTCGGCGTAGGCGCGGCCGAGGTCGTCGATGGCGCCGTCGGGCAGGGCCGACAGCGGTCCGTCGGGCAGCCGCGCGCCCCAGGAGCCCCACCAGGCGGCGAGATCGGCGTCGAAGGGGTCGCCGTCGCCGGGGTAGCGGATGCGGCAGCCCCAGGAGTTGAGGAACCGCAGCAGCAGCGCCCGGTGCTCGGCCGTGGCGAGGTCGAGGGAGGTCCCGGCCAGCCGCAGCCAGGACCGGTCGACGCCGGGGTAGCCGTTGAAGATCGCCGACGTCCGGTGCAGTGCCGGGAGATCGGGTGGACTGGGGAGCACAAGCGAACAGTAGTGGGAGCATTCAGTTACAAGACCGGCCATTGACCGGCACTTTTCTAGTCCGATCGAGTGACAGTGCCTACCGTTCGGACCATTCGCCTTATTGCGTTTGGTCACTTTCGGCGAGCTACCCCGCGTTCCTATGGTGAGCGTGGTCCATGGGGGTTGAGTGCTTTGCCATCAGGGGAGACGTCGCATGGGCAGACCCGAGCGGCCGCTGGACGGCACCAGCGGCCCGATCGTCGCTTTCGCGCAAGACCTGCGCGCACTGCGGAACCAGGCGGGCAATCCGAGCTACCGCGAGCTGGCGCGGACCGCGCTGTTCGCGCCCTCGGTGCTCTCCAGCGCGGCCAGCGGGCACAAGCTGCCCACGCTGGCCGTCACCCTCGCCTTCGTCGCCGCCTGCGGGGGCGACCGCGCCCGCTGGGAGCGGCGCTGGCGGGAGGTCGCCGAGGACGTGGGAGCAGCCGTGGACATCCGCGAGGACGCCGAACCAGCCGGCCCGGCCCGGCCCGCGCAGCTGCCGATGGGGCCTGCGGTGTTCCTCGGCCGCGGCCAAGCGCTGGCCGCCGCGGGCAAGCTGCTCGGCGAGGGCCGCACGCCGCTGGTGGTGACCGGCCCGGTCGGCGTCGGCAAGACCGCCTTCGCGCTGCGTCTGGCCGACGACCTCGCGGCCGCCTTCCCCGACGGCCAGCTCTACGCCGACCTCGGCCAGGACGGCCCGGACGCGCCGGAGGTGATCGTCGGCGACTTCCTGCGCGTGCTCGGCGTCCCCGCGGCCCAGGTGCCCGACGACGCCACCCAGCGGCTGGGCCTGTACCGGTCGCTGCTGGCCCAGCGCAAGCTGTTCGTGCTGCTGGACAACGCCCGCGACGAGCGCCAGGTGCGCCCGCTGCTGGCCCGCTCGGCGCGCAGCCAGGTCGTGGTGACCAGCCGGGCGCGGCTGCTCGGCCTCGACGGCGCCCGCCGGGTCGAGCTGGACGCCTTCGCCCGCGCCGAATCGGTGGCGCTGATCGGCAGGCTCGCCGGGGCCGAGCGCGTGCAGGCCGAGTACGAGGCCACCGAGGCGATCGCCGAGCTGTGCGGCGGCCTGCCGCTGGCGGTCAACATCGCCGGGCGGATGATCGCCGCGCGTCCGGAGTGGTCGATCGCCCACACCGCCGAGCTGCTGGCCGACCACGACCGGCTGATGGACACCCTGGAGGTCGGCGACGTCAGCGTGCGCGACCACCTCGCCTCCGCGCTGCGCCAGCTGTCCCCGGCGGGCAGGCAGGCGCTGTTCCTGGTCGCCCGCGGCGGTGCGGGGTGGACGACCGCGATCGCCTTGGCGGCGGCCATGACCGTGTGCCTGCGCGACGCCGACGACCTGCTGGAGTCCTTGGTCGACGCGGGGCTGCTGACCCGCGGCGGCGTCGCCAGCCGCTACCGGGTGGCCACGCTGGTCGCCGTCTTTGCCGCCGACGCCGAGCGCGACGCGGGCCAGCGCGCGCCGCTGCTGGTGGAGCGGCGCGCCCGCAGGGGTTTCGACTGGCGTTGATTGTTCGCCTGCGCCGGTCCTTCCGGTCAACCCAGCGGGCGGCTTGACTGTCCTCCGGCAGGCGGGGCCACCCCCGCCACCGCGGACAGGGAGGCTGATCATGCTGTGCCGCAACGGTTACGGCGTGCGCCCGGGGGGCGCGCCATGCGGGTGGTGATGGTCGGCGGCGGGGTCATCTCACTGCTGACCGCGATGGACTGCGCAACGGCCGGGCACGACGTCGTCGTGGTCGACCAGGGCGACATCCCGTTCAGCGGGGCCACTTCCTTCGACCGCAACCGCGTCATCCGCGCGCACCACCAGGGCGACCCGCAGGCCTGCGCCGCCGCGCTGCGCGCCCACCACCGGTGGATCGAGCTGGAAACCCGGCTGTCCACCCGCATCTACGAGCGGATCGGCTCGCTCACCGTCGGCGCGGGCGACCCGCTGCCCGGCGCGCGGGTGGTCGGCCCGGCCGAGCTGGCGGGCTACCCGGTCGCCTTCCCGCGTGGCGCGAGCGCGCTGCACGAGTCGCACGCGGGGATCCTGCTCGCCGACCGCGTCCTCGCGGCCTGCGCGGGCTGGCTGCGCTGGCACCCGCGGGCCCGGCTGGTACCGCACCGGCCGGTCGTCGGCGTCGACGCCGACCGCGCCGCGGTGCGCTTCGCCGACGGCGGCGAGCTGGTCGCCGACGCGGTGCTGGTGGCCGTCGGGCCGTGGTCGCGCGACCTGCTCGACCCGGCCCTGGCCGGGGAACTGGTGCTGCACCGGCAGAGCATGATCTATTGCGACGTCCCCGACCCGGGCGCGTGGGCGGGCGTGCCGCCCATCCGCTCGCTCGGGCCGACCGGCGGCGCGTGGCTGGTGCCCCCGGTCGCGGGCGCGCCGCTCAAGCTCAGCGCGGCCAGCGCCTGCCGGGTGGTCGAGGAGGTCGGCGACACCACGACCCCGCCGCACTGGCGCGACCACCTCATCGACGTGTTCGCCGAGCTGGTCCCCGGCCTGCGCCGGGACCAGGTCGTGGACGCGCGCGACTGCCACTACCTGGCCCGCGGGGCCACGATGGGCGCGATGGTCGCCGCCATCGGCGACCGGGTGGTCTCGCACGCGGCCTGCGGCGGCACGTCCTTCAAGTTCGCCCCGCTCATCGCCCGTTCCCTCGCCCAGCGCCTGACCGGAGCCGACCCGGAGCCCACCGGGATCGGCCCGCTGGACGCCGTGGTCCGCCCCGCACTGACCCGAGGTGCCCCATGAAGCTGCTCGCCCTGGAAGCCCGCCAGAACGGCCACTACTACCAGAGCCGCTACCAGCAGATCGCCGACGCCGGAGCGCAGCTCCACGTGCTCAACGGCGTCGGCACCGACGACCTGTGGCCCGCCGAGCGCTACCGCCGCGCGCACAGCACCCACATCGAGGACCTGATCGCCCACGCCAAGGCGTGGCACGCCGAGGAGGACTTCGACGGCGTGCTGACCTTCTCCGAGTCCGGCGTGGTCGCCGCCGCTGCGGTCGCCGCCGCGCTCGGCCTGCCCAGCATCGGCGTCGAGGCCGCGGTGACCAGCCGCAACAAGCTCATCATGCGCCAGGCCCACGAGCGCGGCGGCGCGGCGCACCCGGCCTTCGCCTTCGCCCCCGACCTCGACGCCGCGCTGGCCGCGGCCGAGGAGTTCGGCTACCCGGTCATCCTCAAGCCGACCCTGGGCGCGGCCAGCAACTTCGTCTTCCGCGTCGACGACGCCGACCAGCTGCGCGAGCGCTACGCCCAGGCCAGCGCGGGCATCGATGAGATGTCCTGGTACGCGATGGAGGCGGGCGGGATCGATCTCGGCCCGCACGGGCTGCTGGTCGAGTCGTTCCTCGACGGCCACGAGCACCTGATCGAGGCGCTGGTCTGGGACGGCGAGGTCTACCTGGGCTCCATCGTGGACCGGGTCACCATCGAAGGCGACACCTTCGACGACGACGTGCACCACGCGCCCACCGCGCTCACCCCCGAGCAGGTGGCCGACGTGCACGACCTGGTCGCCGCCGGGGTGCGCGCCCAGGGGTTGGCCAACAGCGCGCTGCACGCGGAGGTGCGCTTCCACCAGGGGCGCCCGCACCTGCTGGAGATCGCGGTGCGCCCCGGCGGCGGCGGGCTGGACCACATGGCCCGCATCTCCGCGGGCTACGACCCGATCCGCGCGGTGATGGACGTCGCCCGCGGCGTGCGGCCGGACGTGCGCCACTACACCCCGACCGACGTGCACACCTTCGCCATGTGCCTGATCTGCGACAGCGGCACGGTCGAGGAGATCGCCGTGCCCGCGGAGGTGTCCGACGCCGACGCGCTGTTCTACCTCAAGATCTCGGCCCGGCCCGGCGACCTGATCCGCAGGCCCCCGCACGGCAACAGCATCCTCGGCGGCATCGGCGCCACCGGGACCTCCCTCGCCGACGCCATGCGCGCCGCCACCGACCTGGCGGGGCGCATCCGAGTCCACCTGTCCTGATCGGACCGAACTGGAGGCAAGCGTGGCCCGAACCGCGACACCCCGGCACTACCTGATGGTCAGACCGACCCACTTCGACGTCGAGTACTCGATCAACCCGTGGATGGACCCGGGCAAGCCGACCTTCGCCCAGCTCGCCATCACCCAGTGGGAGTGGCTGCGCGACCTGTTCGGCGAGCTGGGGCACCGGGTCGAGGTGCTCGACCCGCGGCCGGGCCTGCCGGACATGGTGTTCGCGGCCAACGGCGCGACCGTCATCGACGGGCGCGTGCTGGTCGCCCGGTTCCGGCACACCCAGCGCTCGGCCGAGGCCGGGGCCTACCTGGCGTGGTTCAAGGCGCGCGGGTACGGCAGCGTCCGGCAGGCGCAGTGGGTCAACGAGGGCGAGGGCGACTACCTCGTCGCCGGGCGGCGGCTGCTGGCGGGCACGGGCTTCCGCACCAGCACCCGCGCCCACGCCGAGGCCGCGGACTACTTCGGCCTGCCGGTGGTGGGCCTGACCCTGGTCGACCCGCGGTACTACCACCTCGACACCGCGCTGGCCGTGCTCGACGACGAGACCGTGATGTACCACCCGCCCGCCTTCGCCGAGGAGAGCCGCCGGGCGCTGGAGCGGCTCTACCCCGACGCCATCCTCGCCTCGGCCGACGACGCCGCGGCCTTCGGGCTCAACGCGGTCTCCGACGGCCGCCACGTGGTGCTGCCGCAGGCCGCCACCGGCCTGGTCGCCCAACTGCGCGAGCGCGGCTTCGAGCCGATCCCCGCCGACCTGTCCGAGCTGCTCAAGGCGGGCGGCAGCGTCAAGTGCTGCACCCTGGAACTGCGGGCATGACGGCACGCGCGTCGCTGCCCGGCGCCCACCGGCCCGCCCGGCCGCCGTGGGCCAGGCCCGGCAGGCGGCTCGGCCTGGGGGCCGCGCTGGTGGCCGCGCCCGCCGCGCTGGCCGTGGTCGCGCTCGGCCTCGGCCCGGACGGGCACGGGTCGGTGGCCGCGCCCGCGCCCAGCGCGCTGGACCCCTACCCGCGGCTGCTGCTGGCCCTGCCGGTGATCCTGGCCGCCTGCTTCCTCACCGGCGCGCTGTTCCGGCGGATCGGGCAGCCCGCGGTGATCGGCGAGATCGTCGCCGGGGTGCTGCTGGGCCCGTCGCTGCTCGGCGCGGTGTGGCCCGCCGCGTTCGCCTGGCTGTTCCCGGCGCCGGTGGTCGGCACGATCAACGCCATCGCCCAGCTCGGCCTGGTGTTCTTCATGTTCCTCGTGGGCGCGGAGTTCACCCCGGGGGCGCTGCGCGGGCGCGGCTTCACCGCCACGATGGTGGTGCAGGTCAACCTGGCCGTGCCGATCCTCACCGGCGTCCTGCTCGCCTTCTGGCTCTACCCCGACCACGGCGGCGGCGTGGGCTTCGTCGGCTTCGCCCTGTTCCTCGGGGTGGCGATGAGCGCGACGGCGTTCCCCGTGCTGGCCCGCGTGCTCAGCGAGCGGGGCATCGCCGACAGCCCGCTGGGCGCGCTCGCGCTGGCCTGCGCCGCC
This sequence comes from Actinokineospora sp. NPDC004072, assembly GCF_053604195.1. NCBI lineage: Bacteria > Bacillati > Actinomycetota > Actinomycetes > Pseudonocardiales > Pseudonocardiaceae > Actinokineospora > Actinokineospora sp. NPDC004072. The sequence goes on from NZ_JBSGHB010000012.1 coordinate 127,179, forward strand.
GTCGGCGACGTCGTCGTGTGGTGCCTGCTGGCGCTGGTCGTGGCGGTCAGCGGCGGCGGGACGCCCGGCGGGGTGCTCTGGACCGCCGCGCTCACCGCCGCCTTCGCCGCCGCGCTGCTGGCCCTGCGGCCCGCGCTGGCCCGGCTGTTCGCCGCGGTGTCGGAGGCGGCCGTGCTGCCGATCCTGCTGGGCGGGCTGATGCTGTGCGCGCTGGCCACCGACCGCATCGGCGTGCACCCGATCTTCGGCGCGTTCCTGTTCGGCGTGGTCGTGCCGCGCGTGCCCGCCACCGCGCGGGCCGCGGCGAAGATGGAGAGCATCACGGTGACGCTGCTGCTCCCGCTGTTCTTCGTCCACACCGGACTCCAGACGACCTTCGGACTGCTCGGCTCCGCAGCCCTGTGGGGGGTGTGCGCCGCCGTCACCGCGGTGGCCGTGGTGGCCAAGTGGGGCGGCACGACCGCGACCGCCCGGCTGACCGGCCTGGGCTGGCGCGAGTCGCTGTCCCTGGGCGCGCTGATGAACTGCCGCGGCCTGACCGAGCTCGTCGTGCTGACCATCGGGCTGAAGATGGGCGTGATCAGCCCGACCGTCTTCGCCATGCTGGTGATCATGACCCTGGTCTCCACCATCGCCACCGCGCCCGCGCTCACCGCGATCGACCGTTTCCCCGCCAGAATCCGAGGTAGGACCCGATGACCACCACCCTCGCCCCCGCGACCTTCGCCGAGATCACCCTGCCCGACCCCGCCCGCGACGCCATCGGCGCCGAGCTGCTGCCGCTGGCCGACCCGGTGCTCGACATCGACCGCGCGCTGGCCCGCCTGCACGCCGTCTTCGCCCGGCTGCCGCTGGGCGCGCTGCAGGCGGTGCTGGACTTCGGCAGGCACGTCGACACCCCCGGCGTCGCGCTGGTGCGCAACCTGCCGGTCGACCCGGAGCTGCCCGCCACCCCCGTCGACGGCAACCCGAGCCCGGACAAGCGCACCTTCGTCGCCGAGGGCGTGCTGCTGGGCCTGAGCCAGCTCCTCGGCGAGCCGGTCGGCTTCACCACCGAGAAGGCGGGCAGGCTCGTGCACGACGTGGTGCCGGTGCACGCTGGCGCGGTCACCCAGACCAACCAGAGCTCCGGGGTGTTCCTCAACTTCCACAACGACATCGTCCACGACGAGGTGGGCCGCTACGACGTGTCCAACCCGGACTTCCTGGTGCTGCACTGCCTGCGCCAGGACCGGGCCAAGGAGGCGATCACCTACTACGCCGACGCCCGCGACATCGCCCGCGCGCTGGCCCCCGAGGTGCTGGCCACCCTGCGCTCGCCGCTGTTCCGGCTGAACGCCCCCGGCAGCTACATCCGCGAGTTCGCGGGCGGGGCCGAGGTGCTGTCCGACCCGGTGCCGGTGATCTCCGGGCCGGACGCGACGCCGGAGATCGCCGTGTCCGCCAACGGCGTGCGCGGGCTGACCCGGGCCGCCGCGGAGGCGCTGGAGGCGCTGCAGCTGGCCTGCCGCGAGGTCGCCCACCAGGTCGCGCTGGAGCCGGGCACGGCGCTGCTGATCAACAACCGCAAGGGCCTGCACGCGCGCTCGCGGTTCCAGGCCCGCCACGACGGCCAGGACCGCTGGTTGCAGCGCACCTACCTGCGCCGCAGCCTGTGGGCGATCCGCTACCGGGGCGTGCCGGGTGAGCGCCGCGTCCACTGAGTCGACCGGCCGCTACGAGCTGGGCGAGGGCGCCCGCTGGGTGGACGGCGAGCTGCACTGGGTGGACATCCTGACCGGGCGACTGCTGGTGCGCCGGGGCGGGGCGGACGTGGTCCTCGCGGCGCTGGACGTGCCGCTGGGCGCGGTCGCCCCGCTCGGCGGCGGCCGGTGGCTGGCCGCGGCGGGCACCGGGATCGCCGTGCTGGAGCCGGATTCGGGGCTGACCTGGCTGGCCAAGCCCGCCGACACCGGCGTCCGGCAGCGGATGAACGACGCGGCCGTCGACCCCGCGGGCCGCTTCATCGCCGGGAGCATGGCCTACGCCGCCGAGGAGCAACCCGGCGCGGGCAAGCTGCACGCGGTCGATCCCGACGGCACCGTCCGCACGATCGTGGAGGGCCTGGCCATTCCGAACGGGCCGGTGTTCTCCCCGGACGGCACGGTCATGTACCTGGCCGACAGCTCCCGCAACCGCATCGACGCCTACCCCTACGACGCCGCCTCCGGCACCGTCGGCGAGCCCGCGCCGTTCGCCGAGGTCGACGGCCACTGGCCCGACGGCATGGCGGTGGAGGCCGACGGCACGGTCTGGAGCGCGATCTGGGGCGGGGGAGCGGTCCACCGCTACCGCCCTGACGGCACGCTCATCGAGGCGATCCCGGTCCCGGTGACGAGGCCGACGAGCGTCTGCTTCGCGGGCGCCGAACTGTCCACTGTGTACATCACCAGCGCCAGGATGTGGCTGGACCGGCCGGGTCCGGCCGATGGCGCGGTGCTGCGGCTGCCGCGCGCCGCGCGCGGGACGGCGCTGCCCGCCGCCCGGCTCGACCGTTGATTGTTCTGCCCGCGCAGGGCTTCCGGTCAACCGCGGCGGCCGTTGTCATTGGGCGCAACGAGATGGGGAGAAGATGAGCCAACCAGAAGGCACGCAGGACGTCGTCCTGGTGATCGGCTGCGGGATGCGCCCCTACCGGGAGTACCTGCTCGCCTCGGCCGCGGCCCGGCACCCGCTCTGGATGTTCACCGCCGAGGAGCCGACCTGGCAGTCCGACTACCTCGCAGGCGCGACCGTGGTGGACCTGATGGACCGCGACGCGGTCCTGCTGGCCGCCCGCGAGCTGGCCGCCGCCACCCGGGTGCGCGGGGTCCTGTCCTGGGACGAGGCGCTGATCGTCACCACCGCCCACGTCGCCGCCGACCTCGGCCTGCCCGGCGCGGGGACCGGCGCGATCGAGGGCTGCCGGGACAAGTTCCGCAGCCGCGAGGTGCTCACCGCCGCGGGCGTCGACCAGCCGCGGTTCCGGTTCACCAGGACCGCGGCGGAGGCGGTCGCCGCGGCCGAGGCGATCGGCTACCCGGTGGTCGTCAAGCCGCGGGGGCTGGGCGCCAGCATCGGCGTCGTCCTGGCCCACGACGCCGACGCCGTGGCGGCGGCCTTCCACGCCGCCGAGGAGGCCAGCGGCATCGGGGCGCCCGCCTACCGGGGCGGGGCGCTGGTCGAGGAGTACCTGACCGGCCCGGAGATCAGCGTCGACGGCGCGGTCGTCGACGGCGACTACACCCCGCTGTTCGTCGCCCGCAAGACGATCGGCATGCACCCCTACTTCGAGGAGCTGGGGCACGTCGTCAGCGCAGGCGACGAGTTGCTCGACGACCCCGGTCTGCGCGCCACGCTCGCCGCGGCGCACCGGGCGATCGGCTTCGAGCACGGCGTCACCCACACCGAGCTGAAGCTCACCCCGCGCGGGCCGGTCATCGTGGAGATCAACGGCCGCCTCGGCGGCGACCTGATCCCGCTGCTGGCCCGGCACGCCACCGGTGTGGAGCCCGGCGCGGTCGCCGTGGACGTCGCCTTGGGGGCGTCCCCGCAGGCGCCCGCCGGGCGCGAGCCGCGCAGCGTCGGGGTCCGCTTCGCCTACCCGGGCGCCGACTGCGTCGTCGCGCGGGTCGAGGTGCCGCGGGAGCACGTCATCGCCGCCGCCGCGCTGGCCGAGCCCGGCGCCGAGCTGAAGCTGCCGCCCGCGGCCTTCATCTCCCGCCACGCCTACGTCATCTGCGCGGCCGCCGACCCCGACGAGTGCGCGGCACTGCTGGACAAGGCGCTGTCCGAAGTCCACCTGAGCACGGCATGAACGGAGCGAACATGGATGTTGAGCTGCTGGCCGTCGGGGCCGGTCCGTCGAACCTGGCCCTGGCGATCGCGCTGGAGGAGCTGGCCCCCGACATCGCCGGGCAGACCCTCGTCGTCGAGCGCGACGAGGACATCTCGTGGCAGCGCGGCATGCTGCTGCCCGAGGCCCTGTCGCAGGTCTCCTTCCTCAAGGACCTGGTCACCCTGCGCAACCCGCGCAGCAAGTTCTCCTTCCTGAACTACCTGCACGCCACCGGCAGGCTGGACGAGTTCATCAACATGGGCAGCTTCGTGCCCTACCGGCTGGAGCTGTCCGGCTACCTGCGCTGGGTGGCCGAGTCGCTGTCCCTCGTGGACATCCGCACCAAGACCGAGTGCCTGCACGTCACCCCGATCCGGCTGGGCGAGGAGATCACCGGGTGGGCGACCCACCTGGCCGACGGCAGCGTCGTCACCAGCCGCTACCTGGTCGTCGGCGCGGGCCGCGACGCGCGCATCCCCGAGCAGTTCGCCGCGCTCCCGCGCGAGCGGGTCATCCACAGCACCGAGTACCTGACCCGGGTCGCCGGGCTGCGCAAGGACCTGCCCTACCGGGTCGTGGTGGTCGGGGCCGGGCAGAGCGCCGCCGAGCTGTTCTCCGCGGTGCAGAACGACCTGCCGGAGTGCCGCCCGACGATGGTCATGCGCTCCATCGGGCTCAACTGCTACGAGACCAGCAAGTTCAACAACGAGCTGTTCTTCGGCTCGTTCGTCGACACCTTCTACGCCTCCCGCCCGGAGGCGCGCCAGCAGATGCTCGCCGAGATGCGGCACACCAACTACGCGGGCCTGGCCTCCGGGACGATGGAGGCGCTGTACCGGCAGATCTACCTCGACCGGCTCTCCGGCCGCTCCCGGCTGCGGGTCATCCCCATGCACGACATCACCGCCGCCCGCGAGGAGGGCGACGAGGTGGCCATCGAGCTGACCGACTGGCGCACCGGGGCCACGCAGGAGCTGCGGACCGACCTGGTGCTGCTGGGCACCGGGTTCTCCCCGGAGATGCCCAGGATGGTCCGCCACATCGCCGACGCCGCGGGCGTCGCCGACATCCGGGTCACCCGCGACTACCGGCTGGTCCTCGACCGGCCCGGCCCCGCGGCCTGCTACCTGCAGGGCGTCAACGAGGCCACGCACGGCATCGCCGACTCGCTGCTGAGCGTGCTCGCGCCCCGCGCCAACGACATCGTCCAGGACATCCTCACCCACCGCGGCGCCCGCCGCGCCCCGCTCCCGGTCGCGGCCGCGGGCTGATCGAGAAAGGCGAGCCATGGAAATCCGACCCCTGCTGCGCGAGCAGATGAACCGGGAGAACGGCGCGGACGCCCAGCGGCTGGTGCCCTGGCCCGCGCTCAACGCCCCCTTCGAGGGCGCGTGGTGCGTGGTGCAGCCCGGCGACGCGACCGGCATGCACGCCCACCACGAGTACGAGATCTTCATCGCGCTCTCCGGCGAGGCCGAGCTGGACTCCGAGGGCGAGCGCCGCCCGTTCCGCGCGGGCGACATCGTGCACTTCCCGCCGAACACCGCCCACCGCGTGGTCAACGACGGCGCCGAGCCGTTCCAGATGTACTGCGTGTGGTGGGACGCGGAGATGTCCGAGCGCTTCGTCGCCCGCGACGGGGCCGCGTCGTGAGCCGCCCGGTCCTGGTCATCGGCGGCCCGCCGACCACCAACGGCGACATGCACATCGGCCACGTCGCCGGGCCGTACGTCGCCGCCGACGTCTACACCCGCTTCCTGCGGACCAGCGGCCGGGAGGTGCTCTTCGCCTCCGGCGGCGACGACAGCCAGACCTACGTCTACACCACCGCGGCCCGCCAGGGCGTGGAGCCGCAAGCGCTTGCCGACCGGTGCTGGGGGCTCATCAAGGGCACGTGGGACGCCATGGGCATCGACGTCGACGGGTTCGCGCCCACCGACGGCGGCTACCGCCGCAACGTCTACGACTACGTCCAGCGCCTCTACGACCTGGGCAAGTTCCGCCTGCGCACGGTCCGCCTGCCCTACAGCGAGGCCAAGGGCGTGTTCCTGGTGGAGGGCCTGGTCGGCGGGGACTGCCCGACCTGCCTGGCCGACAGCCGCGGCGGCATCTGCGAGGCGTGCGGGCACCCGGTCGACTTCGACGCGCTCATCGACCCGTACTCCATCCTGGACCCGGACGACCCGGTGTCCTACCGGGAGGCCGAGATCCTGGTCTTCCCGCTGGAGGAGTACCGCGAGCGGCTGCTGGCCTACCACGAGGCGCGCGCCGACCGCTGGCGCCCGCGCGCGGTGCAGTTCATCCGCGATCTGCTGTCGCGGCCGCTGCCGGACTTCCCGATCACCTACCCGGTCGCCTGGGGCATGCCCGCCCCCTTCGCCGAGACGCCCGGGCAGACGCTCAACGCCTGGCTCGAAGGCATGCCCGCCTCGATGTACTGCCACTACTTCGCCCGCACCGAGCAGGGCCAGCAGCCCCCGTCGCTGGACCACGTGTGGCGCGCGGAGCAGGACGGCGAGCTGGTGTTCTTCGTCGGCTTCGACAACCTCTACATCTGGGCGGCGGTGCACATCGCCGAGCTGATCGCCCACGAGGGCCGCTACATCCTGCCCGACACCATCCTGTGCAACGAGTTCTACGAGCTGGAGAACGAGAAGTTCTCCACCAGCAAGGGGCACGTGGTGTGGGCGCGCGACCTCGTCGCCGAGGTGCCCCGCGACCTCGTCCGCTTCTACCTCAACCTGACCGCGCCCGAGCACGCCCGCACCAACTTCAGCCGGGCGGCGCTGGACAAGGTCGTCGGCGAGCGCCTGGTCGGGCCGTGGAACGAGCTGGCGACGAACCTGGCCAAGCTCGTGGCCGACGCGGGCGCGGCCGAGCTGGCCGTCTCCGCCGACGCCCCCGCCCGCGCCGCCGCGATCGGCGACCGCTTCCGGCTGTGCTTCGAGCTGAGCAGCTTCGGCCTCAACCGGGCCGCCGACCTCGTCGTCCAGCACGTCGAGCGGCTGCGCGCCCACAGCGCCCGCGCCCTCGACGGCGCGGACATCCCCCTGGGCGACCTGTTCCTGCAACTGCGGGCGCTCGTCGGCGGCTTCGCCCCCATCCTCATCGACCTGGCCGCCCGCACCGGCGCCGCCGGGGGCTTCACCCCCACCCTCGACCCCGCCACCCACGACGTCACCACGACGACGGCCTTCCCCGTCCCCGCCCTGGACACCCGCGTCCAGCCGACCGCCGAGGTCTGATCCATGTCCGCTGACATCGCGCTGCGCGCGTCCAAGCGCGCCGAGCGCCTGCTCGTCCCGGCGGGGTTCATCACCACCGCGGGGAACGCCTTCCAGATCACCGCCGCGGCGATCCTGGTCTTCCGCGCCGAGGAGACCACGCTCTCGGTCGGGTGGCTGTTCATCGCCGTGTCCATCCCGCAGGTCGCGCTCGCCGTGCTCTTCGGCAAGCTCGCCGACCGGCTCGACCGGCGCATCCTGTGCGTCGCCGCCGACCTGGTGGGCGCGGTGACCGCCGTCGCCCTGCCCGCGTGGCTGTGGTTCGGCGGCGCGGCCAACCTGGGCACCTACGCGGCCAACTTCCTGCTCGCCTGCACCGCCGCGCTGTTCATGCCCGCCAGCAACGCGCTGGTCAAGGAGCGCATCCTCACCGAGCGGCTGGGCAAGTACCACGCCCGCTTCGAGATGGCGACCAACACCGGCATGCTGCTCGCCTCGTCGCTGGCGGGCTTCCTGGTCACCTGGTTCGGCGCGACCCCGCTGTTCGTGGTCAACTCGCTGACCTTCATCGCCTCGGCCGCGCTGATCTGGGCCATCGGGGCCAAGCCGCACACCCCCGCCGCGGCCGTGGCCGACGACGCCGACGCGCCCGGCCGCGCGGCCCCGGCCCGCCCGCCGGTGCGCCGCCTGGCGCTGCTGTTCACCACCGGCAACATCAACCTGATGGTCAGCAACACCATCCTCACCACGCTGATCCTCCAGACCTTCCAGCAGGGCGCCTGGATGATCGGCGTCGTCGACGCGCTCGCAGGCGCGGGCTTCATCGTCGGCGCGGCCTGCTACGGCTGGGTCAGCACCCGGATCAAGGGCCTGCGCCTAGCGCTGCTGGGCACCCTCGGCTGCATGGCGATGGTCGCCCTCGAACCGCTGCACCACGTGGTGCTGATGGTGGTCATCCCGTTCGCCGCGTTCTCCTTCGCCCAGGGCCGCATCGCCGCCCGCACGCTGCTGATGCAGTCCAGCCCGGAGGACCGGGTGGGCCGGATCTTCGGCTTCGCCCAGGCGATGGGCCTGGCGATGGGCGTGGCCGCGACGGTCGGGCTGTCCGCGCTGGCCGACGCGACCAGCGTCCCGGTGGCCTTCTGGGGGCTCGCGCTGCTCATCAGCGGCATCGCGGTCAGCACCTACCTCAGCCTGGTCAAGCCGCTGAAGGCGATGGCGGCGCCCGCCCCGGAACCGGAACCGGAGCCGGAAGCCGAGCCGACCCCAGCCCCCGCCCCCGCGTGAGAAAGGGCCCACCCATGGGCGAGACCCCCATCCCCGGCGGCGTGGCCACCTGGGCGTGCCTGCCCGGCTTCCCGCCTGCGGTCATCTTCCCGTTCACCCCGGCCGAGCGCTTCGGCATCCGCAGCCTGTACGAGTTCCAGCTGCTCATGTACCGCCCGCTGTACTGGCTGGGCTGCGACGGCAAGCCCGGCATCGACTGGGACCTCAGCCTCGGCGAGCAGCCGCGCTGGTCGGCCGACGGGCGCACCTGCACCGTCCGCGTCAAGCCGTGGCGCTGGTCCAACGGCGAGACGGTCAACGCCGACAACGTGCTGTTCTGGATGAACATGCTGGTCCGCAAGGGACCGCGGTACGGCGCCTACACCGAGGGCTACTTCCCGGACAACCTGGTCTCCTACGCCAAGGTCGCCGAGGACGAGGTCAGCTTCACCTTCGACCGGGCGTACTCGAAGAACTGGGTGCTGATGAACCAGCTCACCATGATCACCCCGATGCCGAAGGCGTGGGACCGCACCGCCGACGGGCCTGCCGACGCCACCCACGACCCCGACCAGGTCGACGCGGTCTACGACTTCCTGATGGCCGAGAACGGCGACCCGGTCACCGAGGACAACACCCACCGCACCCGCTGGGCAGGCAGCCCGGTGTGGAGCGTGGTCAACGGGCCGTGGCGGCTCAAGGGGTTCACCGCGGACGGCGTGGTCACCTTCGTGCCCAACGAGCGCTACAGCGGCCCGAACCCCGCCCGGCTGGCCGAGTTCCGCCAGATCCAGACCGAGTCCGACGAGCAGCAGTACCAGCTGCTGCGCGAGCACCCCGACCAGGTGCAGGCCGGGTTCCTGCCGCTGAGCTACGGCGTGCAGCCCGGCGACGACCCGACCGTCGGCGGGCCCAACCCGCTGGGCGCGGACTACACCCTGGCCCCGCAGGTGATGTTCAACGTCAACTTCATCGCGCTGAACTTCGCCAACCCCACCGTCAGCGGCCACCTCATCCGCCAGCCCTACATCCGCCAGGCCCTGCAGAGCTGCATGGACCAGGAGTACGGCGCGCGCGAGGTCTACCAGGGCTACGGCTGGGCGCAGAGCGGGCCGATCCCGATGCACCCGCGCACCGACCTGGTCTCGCCCCGGCTGGCCGACGGCCGCGGCGCGTGGCCGTTCGACATCGAGCGGGCGCGGGAGCTGCTGGCCGCCAACGGCTGGGACACCAGCGCCACCCCCGCGGTGTGCGTGCGGCCGGGCACCGGCCCCGGCGAGGCGGGGGAGGGGATCCCGGCGGGGACGAAGCTCAGCTTCTCGCTGCGCTATTGGGAAGGCAGGCCCGCACTGACCAGGGTCATGGAGCAGTTCGAGGCCGACGCGGCGAAGGCGGGCATCGAGCTGCGGCGCTCGGAGGTCGTCGGGTCGGTGCTCGTCGCCGAGGACGGGCCCGGCCAGCACACCGCGGAGAACCCGAAGCTGTGGGAGCTGTCCTGCTGGGGCGGCGGCTGGGTCTACAACTACCCGACCGGGGAGAACCTGTTCCAGAGCAACGCCGCCTGCAACTTCAGCAACTACGCCGACGCCCGCGCCGACGAGCTGATCGCCCGGACGGTCACCAGCGACGACCTCGCGGTGCTGCACGAGTACCAGGAGTACATCAGCGAGCAGGTGCCGGTGGTCTTCACCCCGACCTTCCCGCGGCGGCTGTTCGAGATCGCGGCGAACCTGCGCGGGGTGACCCCGTTCAACCCGTACGGCCTGATCAACCCCGAGAACTGGTACTACGTCGAGGACACGCCATGACGAGACCTGTGCTGCTGGTCGGGTTCGTGGGGGTCGCGCTGACCGCCCTGCTGCCGGTGCTCGGCGCCGACTCGGTGATCTTCGTCGAGGAGCCCGACGTGGTGCGCAAGCGCGGGGTTCGCCCCAAGGCCGCCGAGTCCGAGCTGGTCCGCGAGCTGATCGAGTGGGAGTTCCACCTGCCGGGCAAGGCCGACGAGTTCTACACCGCCCACCGCGACCTCGACCCGGTGGCGATCGTGCCGCTGACCGAGTACGCCACCCCGTTCGCCGCCCGCCTCGCCGAGCGCTACGAGCTGCCCGGCGCGGGCTACGGCGCCGCGCTGATCCTGCGCGACAAGGCCCTGCTGCGGCAGGTCAGCGCGGCGGCGGGCATCGCCAACCCGCAGAGCGCGCCGGTGTCGGGACCGGCGGACGTGGTGGCGTTCATGCGCGGCTGCCCCGGCCCGGTCGTGCTCAAGCCCGCCAACCGGCAGGCGTCGGTGGGCACCCAGGTGCTCGACGACCCGGCGCAGGTGGAGCGGGCGTGGGCGGAGTGCGTGGTGCAGGACGAGGGCGTGTTCGTCCCCGACCGGCCGATGGACCTGCGCATGCTCGTGGAGCGGTTCGTCGCCGGGCACGAGTACAGCGTGGAGATGCTGGTGCGCGACGGGGAGTCGCTGTTCGCCAACGTCACCGGCAAGCAGCTGTTCCCCGGGCCGCGGCCGGTGGAGCTGGTGCACGTGGTCCCGGCCGACATCGGCGCGGAGCTGGCCGCCCGGCTGGCCGCCGAGACCCTGCGCGTGGTCGAGGCGGTCGGCTTCCAGGACGGCATCGTGCACTGCGAGTGGATCGTCGCCGACGGTGTGCCCCACCTGGTGGAGTGCGCGGGGCGGTTCGCGGGCGACGGGATCATCGAGCTGATCCAGCGCGCGTACCCGGTGGAGCTGAACCGCTGCTACTTCGCGGTGATGCGCGGCGAGCCGCTGCCGGAGGTCATGCCCCGCCGCGCGGCGGGCGCGGCCGCGGTGCGCTTCCTGTCGATCGAGCCCGGCGTGGTCGAGGCCGTGCGCGGGGTCGAGGAGGCGGCCTGCGCCGAGGGCGTGTTCGCCTGCGACGTCGACGTGGCCCCCGGCGACACCTTCACCGGCCTGCGCAGCTCGTGGGACCGGGTGGGCGACGTGATGGTCACCGCCCCGACCCCGGCCGAGGCCCTCCGGCGCGCCGAAGCCGCCGTCGCCCTCATCGAGGTCGACGTCCGCACCCTGGCCGCCGTATGAACGAGCCCATCCCCGCCCCGAGCGCAGGTGACCACCACATGGGCGTCCTCGAATCCGACCTGAGGCGCGGCGACGCAGGCGGGCTGACGGCGATCGTCACGAGCCTGTCGTCGGACGCGCACACCTGGAACCTGGTGTACCTGCAGCTGGTGCTGGAGGAGCTGGGGGTGCGGGTGACCAACCTCGGGGCGTGCGTGCCCGACGCGGTGATCGTCGGCGAGTGCGCGCGGCAGCGGCCCGACCTGGTGGTGGTCAGCAGCCTCAACGGCCACGGCTGCCGCGACGGCGTGCGGCTGATCAGGGCGCTGCGGGCGGAGGCCGGGCTGGTGGCCACCCCGGTGGTCATCGGCGGCAAGCTGGACGTCGCCGCGTCGGACAACTCCGGCCGGCTGCTGGCCGCCGGGTTCGACGCGGTGTTCGACGACGCGGCCGGGCTGCTGCCGTTCCGCTCCTTCGTGCGGACCCTCGCCGGGCGCGCGGGCCTGCCGATCGGGACGCGGTGAGCCTGCTCGCGCCGCCGGCGGCGGCGCCGTTCGGCGCGGTCGTGGCCGACCACCAGGCCCGCGGCGAGTTGGTCGTGCAGCCCAGGATGGGCTTCGCCGACCCGGCGCTGATGCGCGCGGGCCTGCTGGCCACCCGCTCGGCGCGGGCGGCCACCACCGGCACGATCACCCTGGACAGCTACACCCGCGTCGGCGACCACGACGCGGTGCGCCAAGCCCTGGCCGCGGGCGCGGACCTCAACGGCTACCCGCTGGTCGACCACGACCGCGACGCCACCGCCGCCATGCTGGCGGGCCTGGGCTTCCCGGTGCAGGTCCGGCACGGCTCCGCCGACCCGCGGCGGATCGTGCTGGCCCTGCTCGACCACGGCCTGCACGCCACCGAGGGCGGCCCGGTGTCGTACTGCCTGCCCTACAGCCGCACGCCGCTGGCGGCCGCCGTCGCCCACTGGCGGCAGGCGTGCGAGCTGCTGGCGACCCACCCCGACGCGCACATGGAGACCTTCGGCGGCTGCATGATGGGCCAGCTGTGCCCGCCGTCGCTGCTGGTCGCGCTGAGCGTGCTGGAGGGGATGTTCTTCTGGGAGCACGGCATCCGCTGCCTGTCCTTCTCCTACGCCCAGCAGACGCACCCGGGCCAGGACGAGGAGGCGCTGGCCGCGCTGCGGGCGCTGATCGCCCGGTACGTGCCGCACGCCCGCGCGCACGTGGTGGTCTACACCTACATGGGCGTCTACCCGCGCACCCCCGGCGGCGCGCTCGGCCTGCTGGCCGAGTCCGCGCGGCTGGCCGTGCGGGCGGGCGCGGGCAGGCTGATCGTCAAGACGACCGCGGAGGCGCACCGGCTGCCGACGGTCGCCGAGAACGTCGCCGCCCTGGAATACGCCGCGGCCGCCGCCCGCGGCGCCCACCGCAGGGCGGCCACCGAGGACACCGGCATCCTCGCCGAGGCGACCGCGCTGGTCGACAACGTCCTGTCCCTCGACGACGACCTGGGCGCCGCCCTGGTCAAGGCGTTCGCCACCGGCCAGCTCGACGTGCCGTTCTGCCTGCACCCGGACAACGCGGGCCGCGCCCGCGGCCACCTCGACGCCGAGGGCAGGCTGGGCTGGCAGCGGGTCGGCGCCATGCCGATCGCGGCGGGCCCGGCAGGCCCGGCCCGGCTCACCGCGGCGGGCCTGCTCGACGCCCTGCGCTTCGTGGAGCGCCGCTTCGACTCGACCTCCCTGGAATGGAGCAGCCCATGACCGACACCCTGACGACGCTGCCGCCCGGCACCCGCGAGCACCTGCTGTCCCCGGTGACCAGGGCCGCGCTGCGCGTGCAGCACGCCATCACCACCGGGGCGCGCGACTACCTGGGCGCGCACGGCTTCCAGGAGCTGACGCCGCCGCTCATCGGCCCGGTCACCGACCCGGGCATCCGCGGCTCCAAGCAGGTCGACGTCGACTACTACGGCCACCGGTACAAGCTGATGACCAGCGTCATCCTCTACAAGCAGGCGTCGCTGCTGGCCTTCGACAAGATCTTCTACGTCGCCCCCAACGTGCGGCTGGAGCCGCTGGAGACCGCCGACACCGGCAGGCACCTGGCCGAGTTCACCCAGATCGACGTCGAGGTCCGCGACGCGCCCCGCGAGCAGGTGCTGGAGCTGCTGCAGGGGCTCGTGCGCCACATCGTCACCCACGTGCTGCGCGAGCGCCGCGCCGAGCTGGACTTCCTCGGCCGCGACCCGGCCGCGTTCGACGCCCTGCTGAGCACCGAGTTCGAGCGGATGACCCACCGCGCCGCCGTGGCGCTGCTGCGCGGCCTGGCGCACGGGCAGAGCAGCGACGCCGAGATCGACTGGGCGGGCGAGAAGCTGATCTCCGAGCAGACCGACCGGCCGTTCTTCATCGTCGACTACCCCAAGGGCTCGCGCGGCTTCACCGACGGGGAGTCCAGCGCGGAGCCGGGCGTGCTGCGCAACTTCGACCTGATCGCGCCCGCGGGGTTCGGCGAGCTGGCCAGCGGCGGCGAGCGCACGCACGAGTACCGCAGGCTGATCGAGCGCATGCGGGAGACGGGGGAGAACCCGGCCAAGTACGCCTGGTACCTCGACCTGGCCCGCGACGGCCTGCCCGCCAGCGCCGGGTTCGGCCTCGGCCTGGAGCGGCTGACCCGCTACCTGTGCGGGCTGGACTTCGTCTGGCAGGCCAACGCCTACCCGAAGCTGCCCGGGATCGCGTCGCCGTGATCCGCGCCGCCGGTTTCCCCGAGGCCGCCGTGCGGGCCCGGGCCCGCGGCGGCCCGGCCGCCGTGTTCCCCGACGCCGAGGGCTACGGCAGCGCCGTCTTCGGCGCGGTGGCCGCCGACGACCTGGACGACATCCGCATCGTGCCGCCGGTCTTCGTGCCGCACCGGCTGGAGAAGATGTACGAGCTGGGCCGCGAGCCGATCTATCGCGATGTCGAGCTGGCCCGGCCGGTGGGCGGGTTCGACTCCCCGGTGCCGGTGTTCGTCTGCGCCTTCGGGTCGACGCAGGTGGGGTCGGGGCTGGGGGTGGCGGTCAGCGAGCAGGCGGGCAGGCTCGGCGTGCCCATGGTCATCGGCGAGAACGTGGTGCCGATGCACGGCTACGGCCGCGTCGACGCGGTGGCGGACGGCTTGCTGGCCCGCATCCGCGCCTACGGCCGGTCGGCGCCCGACGGCCTCGGGGGAGTGGTCGTCCAGCAGAGCACCGAGGACGCCGACGCCGAGGTCTGGAACCTCGTCTACAGCGACCCCGACGCCACCCGCCTGCTGGACAGCGGCAGGTTGGCGTTCGAGCTGAAGGTCGGCCAGGGCGCGAAACCGGGCCTGGGCGGCATGACCGTGCTGACCCCGGCCGCCGCGGCCGCCGTCGCCGACCGCTACGCCGTGGACGACTCGCTCGGCGAGCTGGTGCTGCGCTCCAGCAGCCCGGGCACGTTCACCGAGGAGATCCTGCGCCAGCAGATCCGCCTGATGCGCAACAACTACCCGCGCGCCCGGGTCTGGGTGAAGCTGCACCCCGGCCGCGACATCGCCCGCGCGGTCGCCGTGGCCTGGTCGGCGGGCGCGGACGCGGTGACCGTCGACGGGGCCGAGGGCGGCACCGGCTGGGCGCCGTCGGTGTTCCTCGACCACGTGGGCCTGCCGCTGGCCGAATGCCTGTCGCGCATCGGCAAGCCCGACGGCGACCTGCTGGTGTCCGGCCGGATCTGGGAGGGCGCCCGCGCCCTGAAGTGCCTGGCCCGCGGCGCCACCGCCGTCGGCCTCGGCCGCGCCGCCCTCGTCGCCGCGGCGGAGGACCCGGCCGACGGCCTCGTGCGCCTCGTCGATTGCCTGGCCTTGGAGCTGCGCCTGCTGCTGAGCGCCCTCGGCAAGTACACCCCCGACACCCTCACCCCCGACGACCTCTGGAGCCCCACCGTTGATCAACTATGACGGCCGCCGCTTCCGCAAACCCGACTCCCCCGACGCCCCCATCTCCACCTACCGCCAGCAGGACGACTTGGTCTGGGCCGAATTCGGCGCAGGCGGCCCGATCCGCCGCGGCTCCCTCACCGGCCTCTGCTCCCCCGACGGCGTGGTCTCCTTCGCCTACACGATGGTCCTCACCGACGGCCGCGTCATCTCCGGCCACAGCGTCAACACCCCCGACCACCTCCCCGACGGCCGCATCCGCCTCACCGAATCCTGGGAACGCTACGGCCCCAACGCCGAACGCGGCGAGTCGACGATCGTGGAGGTGCTGGACTAGGCGTCCCCGCCCGCCAGCCGGGCCAGCAGCCGGGAGCGGAGGCGGACCGCCTTCGGGTCCTCGAACCCGGCGAGCAGGCCCGCCGCCTCCCGCCGCAGCGGCCGGGCCGCGGCGGGATCGCCGGACTCCTGCAGCGCGGCGGCGAGGCCGATGAGGGCCGTGGCGGTGTGCCACGAATCGGCGAGGTCGCGGTGGGCGGCCACCGCGACGCGGTGGAACTGGACGGCCTCGTCCGGCCTGCCCAGCGCCAGCAGGGCGTCGCCTGCCCCGGTCAGCGCGATCGCCTCCCGGCTGCGGTCGCCGATGCGCCGGTGGATCGACGCCGAGTGCTGGAACAGCGGCAGCGCCTCGGCCGGATCGCCCTGCGCCACCCGGATCCGCCCGATCTCGGCCAGGCACACCGCCTCGCAGACGACCAGCCCGCCGTCGCGGGCGAGCCGGAGCGCGCCCTCGGCCGCGGCCAGGGCGTCGGCCAGCCTGCCCGCGCCCCGGTAGGCCATCGCGATCGAGCACAGGGCGTTGCTCTCGGCGATCGGGTCGCCGACCTCGCGGCAGGCCGCCAGCGACGCGCCCAGCGTGGTCACGGCGTCGGCGTGCCGCTCCAGGTCGTGCTCGACCATGCCCAGGTTGCTCAGCAGCCACGCCTCGTTGCCGCGGTCGCCCAACTCGCGGAAGGCGGCGAGGGAGTCGGTGAAGCGGGCGTGCGCCTCCGCCAGCCGGTGCCTGCGGTTGGCCAGCAGCCCGAGGTCGTTGGTCGACATGGCCACGCCCAACCGGTCGTCGATGGACTCGCGGACGGCCAGCGCGGCGCGGTGGAACTCCTCGGCCAGGTCGAGCCGCTGCGACTGCAGGTAGGCCATGCCCAGGCTCGCCAGCAGCTGGCCCTCGCCGAAGCGGTCGCCGATCCGCCGGGCGGACTCCAGGCCGATGCGCCCGGTGGTGATCCAGTCCTCGAACGGGTTCTGCAGCGCGTAGACGCTCCACAGCACTGCGGGGAGCTGCCAGGCCAGCCGGTGCAGCCCGGCGTCCGCCGCGGCGCGCGTGGCGGCCACGAAGTTCGCGCGCTCCAGCTCGTACCACCGGAACGCCTCGTCGTAGTCGGTGAACAGCAGCGGGCTGACCTCCGCCGCCGGCGGGTCGATGAGGACGTCGCGGTCCAACGGGCAGAGGACCGCGACCGCCATCCGCGCGGTGCGCACGTACCAGGTGATCACGCGCTCCACCACCGCATGGCGCTCCTCGGCGGTCTCCTGCTGCGCTGCCTGGTTGGCGGCGTAGGCGCGCAGCAGGTCGTGGAACTCGTAGCGGCCGGGGGCGCGATGCTCCAGGACGTGCGCGCCTGCCAGCGTGTCCAGCAGCGACCGGGCCCGGCTGGCGCCGACGCCGGTCAGCGCCGCGGCGGCCGCGCAGCTGAACTCCTGCCCCGGGTGCAGGCTCAGCAGCCGGAACATCCGCGCCGCATCGGCGGGCAGGGCCCGGTAGGACCACGCGAAGACGCTGCGGACCGCGTCGGACTCGTCGTCGTCCTCGGCGGTGAGCGCCCCCCACAGCGCCGACTCGTCGCGCAGGTCGGCGATGAGCTCGTGCAGCAGCATCATCGGCCTGCTCGACGCCCGCTCCGCCGCGATGCGCAGGGCCAGCGGCAGCCGCGCGCACAGCCTGGCCAGCTCGACCAGCTCATCCGGGTCGTCGTGCGCGCGGTAGCCCGCGGTGACCGTGCGCAGCAGGTGCACCGCCTCGGGCTCCGACAGCGTGCCCAGGGTCAGCCGGTGGGCGTTGTCCCTGGCGACGAGACCGGACAGCCGGTTGCGGCTGGTCACCAGGACCAGGCAGTCGGCGCTACCGGGCAGCAGCGGCCGGACCTGGCCGACGCTGGCGGCGTTGTCCAGCACGATCAGCACCTTCCGGTCGGCGAGCAGCGAGCGGTACAGGGCCGCCTTGTCCTCCACCTCCGCAGCCAGGGCCTCCGGCGGCGCGCCGAGGGCCCGCAGGAAGCGGTCGAGCGCCTGACCGGGGCTGACCTGCGGCCCCGGGTCGTAGCCGCGCAGGTTCACGTACAGGTGGCCGTCGGGGAAGCGGTGCCGGGCGCGGTGGGCCCAGTGCAGCGCCAGCGAGGTCTTCCCGACCCCGGCGGTGCCGGTGATGATGTAGAGCCCGACGACCGAGGGCTCGGCGCGGTCGCCGACCGCCGCGTCCAGCCTGCCCAGCTCCTCGGCACGGTTCACGAACCGGCCGATGTCCCCGGGGAGCTGCCGGGGCAGCGGCCCGTCCTGGCTCGCCTGCCCGCCGTGGAAGTGCACGCCGCCGTGGAGCGCGCCCGCCTGGACGACGCCGGACGATGAGCCGGATATCTGCGTCCGGTTGCTCTGTCCGGCGTCGTCTTCGCGCTCGGGCGGTTCGCGGTCAGGCATTTGCCCTGGCTTTCCGCTATTTCCTGACCGTCGGCGGCGGCAGCGGGGCGACCTCTCGCCGGTAGAAGCTTTCGAGGTCTTCGCCGATTGCGTAGAGGCGGGCGATGAACCGCTGGCAGCGGCGCACGACGGCCGGGTCGGTGATGCGGATGCCGCCGTCCTGGCGGCCGTCGTCGTCGTAGACCAGCTCGTACATGACGTCGGCGCCCAGGGTGATCAGCTCCGGCAGGCGGCCGTGCCGCTCGAACTCCTCGACCTGCTCGGCGCGGACCACCCGCATGCGCTCGCCCGACTGGGCGCGGATGCGCAGCGGCCGGAAGGCCCACTGCAGGTACGGGGTGATGGGCGTCTCGACGACCTTGATCCACCAGGAGCGGATGCCGCGCTCGGCGTCGGTGCGGTACTCCTGCTCCAGCTCCGGGCGCAGCTGCTCGGCCAGGCGCAGCGCCTCGTCCCAGTCGCCGCGGGCGAAGGCCCGCCAACTGGGCATGGTGACGTCCTGGAACTCCTGGCGCCGCTCCAGCTTCCAGAACCCCGGATCGCCGTGCGCCCAGTAGTCCGCGTCCACGCGGGCCAGGTAGTCGTGGTGGTGCAGCCGCTCGCCCGCGGTGCCGCGCAGCAGCTCATGCATCGGGGATGTCCGGCTTCGCCGCGATCACCATCGCCCCCGGGAGCACGACCAGGCGCTCGTCGTCGCCGACGCTGACGTCGGCGGGCAGCCGGGTCCGGTACACCTCCGTCAGGTCGCGGCCGATGACCGCCACGTCGCCGTTGGACAGCTGCCAGATGTCCGGGCACCCCTGCTTCGACGAGGTGCTGGCGGCATCCCCGTCGCCCCCGCTGCCCGGCGCTTTCGGGGATAACCCGAGCCGTTTGGAGAACTCCGCCGCCGGATTCGCTTGCCATGCCATTCCCGCGCCCCCTTCGTGCCACCGGAAGTGATCAATGCTAACAGAATTGCTGTTGTGCGAGAACGCCCGATTGTGTATTCGGATCACCCGGATGAGTTGTAAACGCAGACCAATGGTCGCGCAATTCCTGGCGGATTGTGGCGCATTTTCAGGCTCCGGGAACGCCCCGGGGACGGCGCTGCTGACAAACTTTCACGTCACGTCGCACGGGGTTCCCATATCTCGCCCGTCGAGTGGAATCCGGTGGCGGGCAGGGCGATCCGGGCTGCGAATTACTGCATTCGCATGATCGAAGTTGAGCGAAAGGTCGGCTAATCTCGCATTACCCTGCAATTCGGGCGAGGGAGCCCCCATGCGACGCAGTTATGGTCTAGTCCAATCTAGCAGTCACCGCAAGCTCGTGGCGATCGCCGCGATGTTCGCCCTGCTGATCGGCGTCATCCCGGCGGCAGCGGCGGCGCCGCGACCCGGGGCGACCTCGGCGACGGCCGGGTTGGTGCCGCTTCCCGTGGTGGTCGAAGAGGACACCCGGGCGCGGCCGTTCGTCCTGCAGCCGAATGTCGCGGTGATCGCGGCGGGTGCGGCTGCGGCGGTCGGGGAGCAGTTGGCCGAGCAGCTCCGGGACGCGACCGGGTTCCGGGTGCCGGTGCGCAGCCACGGGAGCGGGATCCGGATCACCGTCGACCCCAAGGCGCGCTACACCGTGGACGGGGCCGCGCCCACCGCGGAGTCCTATGTCCTCGACGTCGACCACCGGGGTGTGGCCATCACCGCCCGCACCGCCCACGGGGCGTTCAACGGCGTGCAGACGTTCCGGCAGCTGCTGCCCGTGTGGGCCGACTCGCCGACCCCGGTCGCCGCGGAGTGGAAGGTGCGGGCGATCCACGTCGAGGACGCGCCGCGGTTCAGCTACCGGGGCATCATGCTCGACGTCGCGCGGTCGTTCCAGGACGTGGATGAGGTCAAGCGGCACATCGACGTGCTCGCCGGGCTCAAGATGAGCGTGCTGCACCTGCACCTGGCCGACGACCAGGGGTGGCGCATCGAGATCACCAACGACGGCAAGGCGGCCGACGACCCCATCGACTACACCGCGCTGACCCGGGTCTCCGGGGCCACCGCGATGGACGAGCGCGGGCACCGGCAGGAGCTCGGCCGGACCGGGTACTACACGCAGGCCCAGTACCGCGACATCGTGGAGTACGCGCGCCAGCGGTACGTCACCGTCGTGCCCGAGGTCGACGTCCCCGGCCACACCAACGCCGTCCTGCACGCGATCCCGCAGCTCAACACCGACCGCTCGCTGCCCGCCCGCGACCCGCGCACCGGCGTCGTCCCGTGGAACGGCACCACCGCGGTCGGGTACTCCGCGCTCGACGAGCGCCACGAGCTGACCTACAAGTTCGTCGAGCACGTCTTCGGCCAGCTCGCCGAGCTGACCGGCGGGCCCTACGTCCACATCGGCGGCGACGAGTCGCACGCGATGGGGCACGCGCGGTACGTCGACTTCGTGACCCAGGCGGTGCCCAGGGTCAAGGCGGCGACCGGGGTCGGGACGATGGGCTGGAGCGAGTACGCCGAGGCCGGGCTGGCCCAGGGGCCCGGCTACTGGGAAGGCTCGGTCGTGCAGTACTGGATCGGCTCCGGGGACTGGGTGCGCGACTTCGTGGCCAAGGGCGGCAAGGCCGTGGTGTCCAAGGCCGACGGCGCCTACCTCGACCAGAAGTACGCCCCCACCACCCCGATCGGGCTGAGCTGGGCCTGCCGCGTCGACTGCGACTTCCCCAAGTACTACGCCTGGGACCCGACGACGACGGTCACCGGCGGCATCCCCGAGGCGGGCGTGCTGGGCGTGGAAGGTCCACTGTGGTCGGAGACGATCCGCGGCGGCGACCAGGCCCAGTACCTCGCCCTCCCGCGCGCCGCGGCGGTGCTGGAGACCGGGTGGACGCCTGCCGCGCGCAAGGACATCACCGGTTTCACCGCCCGGCTCGCCCAGCTCGGCGCGCGGTTCACCGTCGCGGGCCGCAACTTCTACGAGAGCCCGGCCGCGGCGTGGGCGGCGTCCATCGCGGGCACCGACGCCACCGCCCGCCGCGGCGTCCCCGCCCGCATCGGCCTCGGCCTGGTCGCCGCGCCCGGCACCAAGACCGACGGCCGGGCCATCACCCCGGACACCACCGACGCCGACGGCGACCCGGCCTCCGCCAGCGCGCTGACCGCCCCGCTCACCGCAACGGCGACCTGCGCGGGCGTGGTCCTGCCGGTGACCTTCACCCAGGCCCAGCCGCGCGACGCGCTCAACGCCGCGGGCCTCTACACCGCGGGGATCGAGGCGGGCTTCACCCGCGACACCCGGTGCGTGCTCACCCCGTCGGCCGGCGCGCCGATCGCGGTGGACGTCGACGTCGACCGGCCCCGCGACGAGCGGTCCAGCCCGGCGGCGGCGCCCGGCCTGACCATCGGCGGCACCGCCCGCGCGGGCACCTGGGTGCCGCTGGGCCTGGCCGGGTTCGCGCCGGGCTACGTGGAGATCCGCATCGACGGCGCCCCGGCCTACACCGTCAGGGCGGGCGCCGACGGCCGGTTCCAGCGCCACGGGCTCATCCCCGCGGCGACCGCGACCGGCACGCGCACGATCACCGCCGTGCAGGGCGACCGGACGGCGAGCGCGACCGTGGAGATCACGGGTTAGAGAACCACCGGCGGTCCGCGGGCGCATCGCGCGTGCGCCTGCGGACCGCCCGGTCGTACGCCTTCGCCCCGCCCACGAACGCCCACGCCCAGCCCGATGGCCTGCCCGCCACCGCGGCCAGGTGCGGCTCGGCCAGGCTGTACTGGTACATCCTGGTGAACGCCGCGGCGAAGAGGTTGTGCGCCTCCACCGCGCGCGGGTGCGGCCGGGCCGCCGCGAGGTAGCGCTGGGACAGGGCGGCGATTTCATCCCGGACCGCGGCCCCGAAGTAGTCCCACATCGCCCTGCGGTCGGCCCCGCGGCCCGAGGCCCGGAACGCCGCGGCCAGCCCGGCGTGCACCCGGAAGTGGGCCAGCACCACCAGCGCCACCCGCGGGTCGCCGGACCCGGCCGAGCGCGCCACCGAGCGCGCGAACTCCAGTGCGTCGGCGGGGTCGAGGATCTCCACCCGCGCGCGGTGGGCGGAGAACAGCGTCGGGCCGCGCTTGACCACCCGCGCCCACGCCTTGTCGCACTCGGCGCGGTTGGTCGCCGAGGTGACCGTCTGGAGCAGGTCGTGCGGGACCGGGTCGGCGTCGAGGAGCTCGGCGGCCTGGTTGAGCGGGCCCAGCGCGCGGCGCAGGTAGGCGTGCGCCATCCGGGCGGCGTTGGGGTCGGTGGCGCCGTCGGCGATCACCTGGGCCTCGCTGATCGACACCGCGCCCGCGAGCAGGGACAGCTCCGGGTCCACGTCGTCCATCGCCATGCCCAGCACCTGGCTGCCCGACCCGACGAGCCTGCTCGCCAGCACCTCGACCCGCAGCGAGCGGACCTCGGGCTGGGCGCGTGCCTCGGCCAGCACGGTGCGGGCCGCCCCGAGGCGGTGCTCCTCCAGTTCGGCGATGGCCGCGTCCAGCGCGGTGTCGTGCCAGGCGTGGTCCCAAGCTCGGTCGTCCATCGGTCCTCACAGGTACTTCGCCGCAGCGCGCCGGTAGGCGGCCTCGCCGCCGACGAAGGCCCACGCGGCGTCGCTGAGGTGGTCGTTCATCGCCCGCAGGTGCGGCGCGGCGTGCGCGGCGTCGTCGAGCGCGGTGAAGATCGCCGCGAAGGCGTTGTGCGCCCAGCTGGTCTGCGGCAGCGACAGCGGGGTGGCGAGCAGCTTCGCCGACGCGGCCACGAGTTCCCCGCGCGCGGGACGGGCGTGCCGGGCCACCGGGACGCGCCGGTGCGCGGCCGCCTCGAACCACGCCTCGGCGACCACGGCGTTGACCGGGTGCCCGTCCGGGGCCGCGGTCGCGCTGCTGCGGGCGAAGTCGAGCATGCGCCGCTCGTCCCCGCCCCACTTCGGCGCCAGCGACTGCACCCGCCGCCGCACGGCCACGGTCATCGTCGGGCAGCGGCGCGCGATCTCCTTCCACAGCGCGTCCTGCTCGCCGCGGTCGAAGCCCAGGCCGCGCGCCACCGGGTCCAGCTCGCTCCACGGCACCGGGTCGGCGGGCAGCAGCTCGGCCGCGCCGCGCAGCGGGGCCACCGCCTGCGCGAGGTGGTTGTGGAACACCTTGAACCGCGCCGCCCCCACCGTCTCGGCCCGCCCCGCGCCGCGGATGGCCCACGCCTCCCGCACGAACACCGCGCCGCTGAGCAGCAGCAGATCAGGATCACCCGATCCGGCGATGGTGGCGATCTCCTCGCCGAACCCGATCAGCGCCTCGGCCAGCTCGCCGACCCGGAACACCCGGATCTCCGGCTGGTCGCGGCACTCGCCCAGCACGGTCCGCGCGGCGCCCAGCTTGCCCTCCTCGGCCTCGGCCAACGCGGCGTCGAGAATCGGATCCCGCCAGCTTCGTCCTCTGGTGACCGTGCGGGCCGGACTCCGGCGCAACCACCCCATGCCCGGGCACGCTACCCGCCCTGTGGTGGTGGCCACTCCCCGGCCGACAGGCGCTGCAGCACCGCCCGCTTGGCCGCGGTGAACTCCTCCTCGGTGAGCACGCCGCCCGCGCGCAGGTCGCCGAGCTCGCGCAGCCTGCGCATGAGCACGTCCACATCGGGCGGCTCCGGCGCGGCCGCCGCGCGCGGCTTGGGGATGCGGGCCACGACGGCGGCGGCCACCAGGGCGGTCAGCGCCTCGTTCTCGGTGCCCCAGCTCAGCCGCACGGCGTTGAGGTCGCCCGTCGGCGCGACGTTGGGGCTGGCGTCGCGCACGATGAACCGCAGCACGCCGTCGGTGAGGCCGCTGGAGGGCCGCCACACCACCGAGGTGATCCTCTCGATCGGCAGCTCCTGGGCGCCCGCCCGGCGCTTGGCCTCCGGCGCCTGCCAGCTCCACTCCAGCAGCACGCGCGTGCCGTCGAAGGACACCACCGCCTCCGACACCGTCGCGCTGACCGGCACCGCGGGCCCGGGCAGCAGGAACCGGTCCACCGGCCCGTCGCCGTCGGGCCGCGGGGTGAACCGGAACGCCTCGACGAGGTAGTCGGCGTCGACGACGTGGGCGGGCTCGACCGCCAGCCGGTAGGGGTCGGCGTTCTCCGGCAGGTGGTTGCCGACCGCCTGGGCCAGCGGGTCCGCGCCGTCGCGCAGCCGCGCCCGCAGCACCCCGCCCTTCTTCGCGGGCTGGTAGCTGATCGCCGCGATCGCCGCCACCGGCACCACCAGCTCGCCGACGGCCTTCCTGAGCTTGTGCACCTTGCGCTCGGCCCCGGGCGTGATCCGCAACACCGAGCCGTCGAACCCCCAGGTCCCCTCGGCCGTGGTCACCTCAGCCATGCGGGCGACCCTACCAAGATCGGAAAACGCACTAGGCCCAGGTCGTTGCCGACCTGGGCCTAGTGGTGGTGCGCCGCCAGGGACTCGAACCCCGAACCCGCTGGTTAAGAGCCAGCTGCTCTGCCAGTTGAGCTAGCGGCGCTCGTTGCTGACGGGGGAAAAGCTAGCACAGCCCCCGCCCGGTCCCGAAATCGGGGGGTCGACGGCAGGCAACCGGGCATCCCGTTCAGGCGTCACCCGATCGTGGGGCACACTGGGTTCCTACAGGTCAGCGTGAGGAAAGTGGGGGACGGATGCGGGGACGGGTAGGCGTGCTCGTCGCGGTTCTGGTCGGCCTGTCCGGGTGCACGGCGGCGCCCGAGCAAGCGGCGCCCGCGGGGGATGCTGGGGTTGTGACAACCACCACGACCACACCCCCCGAGCCGCTGCGGCTGCAGCTCAGCCCGACCGACAAGGCCACCGGGATCGAGCCGGGGCAGCCGGTGACGGCGCAGGTCACCGGGGGTGTGCTCAGCGAGGTCGTGCTCAAGAACGACGCCGGGAAGGCGGTCGAGGGCGCGCTGTCGCAGGACGGTCGCACGTGGACGTACGCGGGCGGGCTCGGGTTCGGCAAGACCTACACCGTGACCGCCACCGGCAAGGACGCCGAGGGCAAGCCGACGACCGCGAGTGCGACCTTCACCACGGCCAAGCCCGCGCGCAAGACCGCGCTGTCGATGAACCCGCTCGACGGGCAGACCGTCGGCGTCGGGCAGCCGTTCTCCTTCTACTTCAGCACCGACATCGCGGACAAGGCGGCGGCCGAGAAGGCCATCAAGATCACCACCCAGCCCGCGGCCGAGGGCGCCTTCTACTGGTACGACGACCGCACGGTGCACTGGCGGCCCAAGGAGTACTGGAAGCCGGGCACCAAGGTCACCGTCGACGCCCGCATCTACGGCAAGCACTTCGGCAACGGCACCTACGGCAGCGAGGACCGCAAGGCCGCGGTCACCATCGGCGACGCCGTGGTGATGAAGGCCGACGGCAAGACCCACCAGATGACGGTGACGATCAACGGCAAGGTGGCCAGGACCATGCCCATCTCGATGGGCAAGCCCGGCCACGAGACCCCGGTCGGCACGTACGTGGTCATGAGCGAGCACCGCAACTACACAATGGACTCCTCCACCTACGGCGTGCCGGTCTCGGCGGCCGAGGGGTACCGCACCACAGTCGAGGTGGCCACCCGGATGTCCAACAGCGGGATCTTCTACCACTCCGCACCCTGGTCGGTCGGCGACCAGGGCAGGCGCAACGTCAGCCACGGCTGCATCAACGTCTCCACCGAGAACGCGCGCTGGCTCCAGCAGATCTCGCAGAAGGGCGACGTCATCACCGTGGTCAACTCCGGTGGGCCGAAGCTGCAGCACTGGGACGGCCTCGGCGTGTGGCAGGTGCCGTGGGAGACCTGGCGCAAGGGCGGCCGCTGACGTGGACGGGCCCCCGGCGGGACTGCCGGGGGCCCGTTTCGCTACCGGCCTAGGACAGGGCGCCGGTGTACTGCTGGATCCAGCTGCGCAGGGCCGAGACGTCGGTGTAGATCGACGGGGCCACCGCGCACTGCGAGCCGCCGCCGGAGCGGCTGGTCGCCCCGATCAGCTCCCACTGGCCGCCGACGGACTTGATCTGCGGGCCGCCGGAGTCGCCGTAGCAGGCGCCCGCGTTGTTGCCGGGGTTGTCGGTGCAGATCTCGACCGAGCCGGAGATGCCCGAGCACTCGTAGTCGTTGACGATCGAGGTGTCGAGCTCCTGCAGGGTCACGGGCGCGCCGCAGGCCCCGCGGACCGGGCAGGTCTGGCCCCACCCGATGATCCGGGTGGCGGTGCCGACCGGGCCCGAGGTCGTGGAGATGCGCACCGGCGTCTGGGTGACGCTGGTGCTCAGCTGCACGAGCGCGATGTCGTACGGCCCGCGGTAGGACGGGTGGATGATGATGCGGGAGGCCCGCGCCAGCGTCCCGCCGCTGGTGCGGTTGGTGGTGCCGATCCGAGCCTGGGTGCTGCTCGGCGAGCGGCCCTGCACGCAGTGCGCGGCCGTCACCACCCAGTTGGCCTTGATGAGCGAACCACCGCAGAAGTGCCCGCCGGAGGTCGACTGCAGCGACACCATGAAGCTGTAGGTCTGGGTCGCGTTGCGCCCACCGACGATCATCGTGCCCATCTCGGTGTCGCCGGACGGCGGCGCGGCAGCGGCCGCGTTCGGCGCCACGACGGCGGCCGCGGCGGCGATGACGCCCACCAGCAGGGTGCGAACCTTCATATCCGGGTCTCTCCTTCCGCCACCGGGCCCTCGACCGGCGGCGTGGAGTCACGCTAGGAGAGCCGGATCACACCCGGCACCCGCCAACCGGTGGGGCTCGTTGCCAGTAAGGGATTCACCGGAGATGGGAACGCCGCACCGCAGCAGGTCAGCCCCCGCGGGGCGGTCGGATGATCGGGAAGATTCCCAGACAAGCGCCGAGGCCGGTCCGCGGGGGACCGGCCTCGATGGGGTGAGTGACGGGACTTGAACCCGCGACATCCTGGACCACAACCAGGTGCTCTACCAGCTGAGCTACACCCACCATGCGCACGGGCGCGCCGTGCGGGGCAATCGTAGCGCGCCCGGGGAAGGGGTCACGCCTGGGGGTTGACCAGCAGGCCCTCGGCCACCGCCTTGGCCTCGTCGGTGGTGGGGCCGGGCTGGGCGACGAAGACGGTGCCGCGGTAGTAGCGCAGCTCGCGGATGGACTCCTGGATGTCGGCCAGCGCGCGGTGGGCCAGGCCCTTGTCCGGCTGGGCGTAGTACACCCGGGGGTACCAGCGGCGGGCCAGCTCCTTGATCGACGACACGTCCACCATGCGGTAGTGCAGGTGGGCGTCCAGCGACGGCATGTCCCGGCTGATGAAGCCGCGGTCGGTGGCGATGGAGTTGCCGCACAGCGGGGCGGAGCGGACCTCGGGGACGTGCTGGCGGACGTAGTCCAGCACGGCGCGCTCGGCGTCGGCGAGGGTGAGGGTGGAGGCGCGGACCTCGTCGGTGAGCCCGGAGCGGGCGTGCATGTCGGCGACGACCTCGGGCATGCCCGCGAGCACCTCGTCGGAGGCGTGGATGACCAGGTCGACACCGTCGCCGAGGACGTTGAGCTCGGAGTCGGTGACCAGGGCGGCGATCTCGATCAGGGCGTCGCGGCCGAGGTCGAGGCCGGTCATCTCGCAGTCGATCCATACCAAGCGGTCCGTCACCCGACGTAGCTTAGCCGCACCGGTTGGCAGCGTTCTCAGCCCGCGGGCCGCCCGCGCGCACGCCGCGGATGCGCAGGGGCACGGCCGGTAGCCGCTGTGGCGGAACCACCCCGGATGGATCACCCTTGCGGCATGGGCAAGGACGTCGAGCACACCGAGTTCACCCGGGCCGACCGGCAGCGGTTCCGGCAGAAGGTCCGCCAGTGCCTGGACGTGTTCGCGCGCATGCTGGCCGAGTCCCGGTTCGAGGCGGACCGGCCGATGGCGGGCATGGAGGTCGAGCTGAACCTCGTCGACCCGCAGGGGCAGCCGTCGCTGCGCAACGCCGAGGTGCTCGACGCGATCGCCGACCCGGCGTTCGTGCCCGAGCTGGGCCAGTTCAACATCGAGATCAACGTGCCGCCGCAGCGGCTGGACCCCAGCGGGCTGACCCGGTTCGAGGCGAAGGTGCGCGACGACCTCAACGCCGCCGAGACCAGGGCCGCGCGGATCGGGTCGCACATCGCGATGGTCGGCATCCTGCCGACCCTGCGGCGCGAGCACACCTCCCTCGACGCGCTCTCGGAGAACCCGCGCTACCGGATGCTCGACCAGCAGGTCTTCGCCGCGCGCGGGGAGGACCTGCACATCGCCATCACCGGGGCCGAACGGCTGGCCATCCAGGCCGAGTCGATCGGGCCGGAGGCGGCGTGCACCAGCGTGCAGTTCCACCTGCAGGTCACCCCGGACGACTTCGCCCGGTTCTGGAACGCCAGCCAGGTCATCGCCGGGCCGCAGGTCGGGCTGGGGGCCAACGCGCCGTACCTGTTCGGCAAGCAGCTGTGGGCCGAGACCAGGATCGCGCTGTTCGAGCAGGCCACCGACACCCGCCCGGACGAGCTGAAGGCCCAGGGCGTGCGGCCGCGGGTGTGGTTCGGCGACCGCTGGATCACCTCGATCTTCGACCTGTTCGAGGAGAACGTGCAGTACTTCTCCGCGCTGCTGCCGATGTGCTCCGACGAGGACCCCACCGAGGTGCTCGACCGCGGCGACGTGCCCCAGCTGGAGGAGCTGCGCCTGCACAACGGCACCGTCTACCGCTGGAACCGGCCGATCTACGACGTGGTGCGCGGGCGGCCGCACGTGCGGGTGGAGAACCGCGTGCTGCCCGCCGGGCCGTCGGTGGTCGACGTGATGGCCAACGGCGCGTTCTACTTCGGGCTGGTGCGGGCGCTGGCCGACCAGGACCGTCCGGTGTGGTCGCAGATGAGCTTCTCCGCCGCCGAGGACAACTTCCACGCCGCGGCCCGCAACGGCATCGACGCCCGGGTGTACTGGCCGGGCGTGGGGGAGGTGCCGCTGACCGAGCTGGTGCTGCGCAGGCTGCTGCCGCTGGCCCACGAGGGCCTGGCCGCGTGGGGCGTGGCGGCCGAGGACCGCGACCGGCTGCTCGGGGTCGTCGAGCAGCGCTGCCTGACCGGCCGCAACGGCGCCACCTGGCAGGTCGCCACGGTGCGGGCGCTGGAGGAGTCGACGTCGATGGACCGCGGCGAGGCCCTCGCCGAGATGACGCGCCGGTACCTGGAGCTGATGCACGCCAACCGGCCCGTGCACGAGTGGCCTATGCCCTGACCAGGAACGGGGTCAGCAGGTCGGGGACGGCGGCGTCGGCGAGCCGGACGCCCTCGGCGGCGTCGACGTCGATGACCGCGTAGTGGCCCTGCCCCGCCGCCGTGATCGCGGTGAGGGTCATCAGCCGGACGCGGCGCTGGAACAGCGACTGGTCGATGCGCCAGCCGATGATGCCGGTGCGCTGCAGGGCGACCGTGCGGCGGTTGAGCGACCCGGAGCGGGTCACCAGGTAGCGCGCGATGAGGGCGTGGCCGAGGTTGCGGTACCGGTCGAGTCCGATGAGGACGGACACCGGGACCAGCGCGGCCGCCCCGATCCACAGCGGCGGCCAGTCCGCGGCGGCGGTGAGCGCGACCAGGGCCGCGGTGAGCGCGACCGGGAGGGCCGCCGCGCGGACCAGCCGCCGGGTGCGGGCGGCGGGCGGGTGGCCGGTCAGCGGGCTGCCCGTCGGGTCGTCGCCCAGGACCGCGGCGGCGACCCGGGCCGCCTCCGCGCGCGGGGCGGGCGGGACCAGCAGGCTGCTGGTGGCCTGGCGCACGCCCAGCCCGGTCGTCACCGCGTTGAGCCGGGCGCCGCCTGCCGCGCGCAGCAGCAGGGGCTCGTTCAGCGCGACACCGCGCAGCCGCTGCTCCTCGATGGACACCGAGCGGGTGGTGAGCAGGCCCCGGTGGACGCGGACGGTGGCGTCGGCGTGCCGGGTGAGCCGGAAGCCGTGGTTCTGCAGCAGGTAGGTGAGCAGCGAGGCCAGGGTGGACAGCACGACGACGACCCCGGCCGCCACCAGCACGACCAGCGACGGGGGCTGCGCGCCGAGCCAGCCGAACAGGCCGCGGATGACGTCGACCTCGGAGAAGCGCAGGTTCAGCTCGCCCGCGAGGTTCAGCCCGAAGCCGACCGCGAGCGCGATGCCGAGCAGCCCGGACAGCGAGAGCGGCGCGTAGCGGTACCAGCGCTTGTCGAGCCGGGCGATCTCGGTGGCCTCGGCCGCGGCGGGCGCGGCGGCGGTGGCAGGCCGGTGCAGGAAGACCTGGCGCAGGCGCTCGGCCTCGCCGGTGGTCACGGCGTCGAGCACGACCCCCTCGCCCGCCTGCCGCTCCTGCTGGCCGGTGCCGACCCGCACGGCGGAGAGCCCGAACAGCCGGTGCCCGAGCTTGGCGGTCAGGTCGACGGTGCGGATGCGGTCGCGGGGGATGGCCCTGCGCTGCCGGAACACCACGCCGGTGTGCAGCTCGACCTGGCTGCCGGTGATCCGGTACTTGGTGGTCAGCCAGGCGAAGAGGCCGTAGAGGATGATCAGCGCGACGGTGCCGACCCCGGCGACGACCCGCCAGGTGTCGACGTTGCCGATGAAGACCAGGGCGAAGAGCAGCGGGAGCAGCCCGATCAGCTCGTTGAGCGGCTTGACCACGATCATCCGCGGGTCGAGCCTGCCCCACTCCGGGGCGGGCTCGGCGATCGGCGGCGCGGCGGGCAGGGCGCTCACGTCGCGTCCCCCGGCACCACCTCGGTCGTGGTGGCCAGCTCGTCGACGATGCGGGCGGCCAGGCCCTCGTCCAGCCCCTCGATCTTGAGCGGCCCGGCGGCCGACGCCGTGGTGATGGTCACCGTCGCGAGCTTGAGGAGCTGCTGCAGCGGCCCGCGCCCGGTGTCGACGGTCTGGATGCGCGAGATGGGCGCCAACCGCCACTCCTGGTTGATCCACCCGCTGCGGGTGAACACCGCGTGCGCGGTCGTCTCCCAGCGGTGCACCCGATAGCGCCAGGACGGCATCACCGCGGTGTGCACCACCGCGACGACCGCCAGCCCGGCCAGCGCGTAGCCCACCCAGTCGAGCCCGCCGAGCAGGTACCAGACCCCGAGGCCGCCGAGCACCACCGCCCAGCCGATCGCGGCGTGCAGCGTCCAGAGCGCCACCGCCCGCTTGCTGACCAGGTTCGCCGGGGCGCGCAACCGCCACACACCGTCATCCACCCCTCCAGTCTGCCCCGCGCGCCGGGGGCGGCCGTCAACCTGGGGGTGGACGCCGCGGGGCGGCAGTACGCTGCCCGCAACCGATGATCACCCGGGAGTGCGTCCCATGCCTGCACGAGGGCAAGCCGTCCCCGCCGCGGCGGCCACCGCGGTGAGCGTGCTCGTCGCGGTCCTGGTGAACCTGCTCACCTCGGGGTGGAGCTGGCTGATCTTCCTGGCCCTGGCCGCCCTCTCCCTGCTCTGGGCAGGCCTGGAGGTGTGGCGCAGCGCGCCCGGCGGCGGGCGGCGCGCGCGGCCTGCCCCGCCGGTCGCCGCCGACGGGCTGGTGGCGCGGCCGGAGCTGGCGGGGGCGGTGGTCCGCGCGCTGCTGGCGGGCGGTCGGCGCAGGGTCGGCATCACCACGGCCCTCGCGGGGGCGGGCGGGTTCGGCAAGACCACGCTCGCGGCGCAGGTGTGCGACCTGCCGGAGATCAAGGCGGCGTTCCCGTCGATCTACTGGGTCACCGTGGGCCAGGAGGTGCGCGGCGCCGCCCTGGCCGACACGGTCAACGACGTCATCGAGCGGGTGGCGCGGCGGCGGTCCGGGCTCACCAGCCCCGAGCAGGCCGGGCTCCAGCTCGGCGAGCTGCTGGCCGAGCAGGGCCGGGCCCTGCTGGTCGTCGACGACGTGTGGACCGCAGAGCAGCTGCGCCCGTTCCTCAACGCGGCCCGGGGCTGCTCGCTGCTGGTCACGACCCGGATCCCCGACCTGCTCCCGGAGCCGACCCAGGCCGTCCGGGTCGACCAGATGAACACCGGGCAGGCGACCGAGCTGCTCAGCAGCGGCCTCGCCGAGCTCCCGGCGCAGCTGGGGGAGCGGCTGCTGGAGGTCACCGGCCGGTGGCCGCTGACCCTGCGGCTGGCCAACGCCTCGCTGCGGCGCACCGCCCGCGACGGCGGCGACGTCGGCGAGGCCGCCGAGCGCCTGCTGCGCCGACTCGGCGAGCTGGGGCCTGCGGCGCTGGACGTGG
Organism: Actinokineospora sp. NPDC004072; assembly: GCF_053604195.1. NCBI lineage: Bacteria > Bacillati > Actinomycetota > Actinomycetes > Pseudonocardiales > Pseudonocardiaceae > Actinokineospora > Actinokineospora sp. NPDC004072. Next base: position 159,478 of record NZ_JBSGHB010000012.1, read on the forward strand.
CCGACGCCGCGGGTCGCGACCGGACCGTCGCCGCGACGCTGGAGTCCTCGCTGGGCGTGCTCGGGTCCGCCCGCGACCGCGCGCTCGAACTGGCGATCTTCCCCGAGGACACCGGGATCCCGCTGGAGCTGGTCGCCCACCTCTGGCGCGGCACGGCCGGGCTGTCCGCGGCAGGCAGCGAGGGGCTGTGCCGCGAGCTGGTCGAGCTGTCGCTGGTGACGGCGGAGGGCGACCGGCTGCGGCTGCACGACGTCATCCGCACCTACCTGCGCCACGAGTGCGGCGCGGACCGGCTCGCGCGGCTGCACGGGAGCCTGCTGGCCGAGGTGGTCGCAACCCTGCCCGACCCGGGCAGCGGCCCGGTGCCCTGGTGGTCGCTGCCGCCGTCGTCGTCGGACTACCTGTGGCGCTCGCTGGCCTACCACCTCGACGGCGCGGGCCGCGCCGCGGAGCTGGCGGAGCTGGCCACCGCGCCGCCGTGGGTCATCGGCAAGCTGCGCCGGTTCGGCCCGGTCGCCGTGGCCGAGGACCTGGCCTTCGTGGCCACCCCGGCGGCCCGGGAGCTCAGCCGCTTCCTCGACCAGCTCGGCCACCTGCTGGTCCCCGGCGACCCCGACCACGCCGTGGTCAACGCCCTCGCCCAGCGGCTGCCGCCCTCCCCGGCGCTCGACGACCTCCGCAGCGCCGCCCTCGCCGCCGTCGCGGGCGTCCCGCGCCTGGTCCCCCGGCACGCCCTGCCCGACCTGCCGGACCCGGCGCTGAACCGGGTCCTGGTCGGCCACGAGCGCAAGATCAACGGCTGCGCGTTCGGCCCGGACGGGGCCTGGCTGGCCTCGACCTCGGCCGACGGCGTGCGGGTCTGGCAGCCGGAGACCGGCCAGTTGCTGCGCATCCTGGAGGGTAGCCAGCGCTCGGTCCTCGCCGAGGGCTTCGCGCTGTCGCCGGACGGCCGCCTGCTCGCCTGCGCGGGCCCGGCGCACGCGATCAACGTGTGGGACACGCGCACCTGGCGGCTCGAGCACGTGCTGACCGGCCACCGGTCGCACCTGAACTGCTGCTGCTTCTCCGCCGACGGCGCGCAGCTGATCAGCGCGGACTTGTCCACCCAGGTCCGGGTGTGGGACGTGCGCACCGGCGCGCCGGTCCGCTCGGCCAAGTCCCCGGTCGTCCTGACCGCTCTCGTGGGCCTGCCGGGCGGGCGGGTGCTGGCGCTCGGCGGAGGCATGTGGCTGTGGGACCCGAGCGCCGCGGGCCCGTTCACCAAGGTCCCGCGGCCCAGTGAGTTCACGGCCGGTTCGGCGGTGGTGAGCCCGGATGGCCGGTGGGCCGCCGTCGTGGGTTCGGCCGGTCTGGCCGTCCTGGACCTCGACGCGATCAGCAGGCCCATGCGCCTGCTGCTCCACCACGGCGACCTCACGGCCGCCGCGTTCAGCGCGGACGGCCGCACGCTCGCCGTCGGGGGCGGGAACGGGGTGATCACGGTGTGGGACACCGACTCCTGGGAGCAGGCGGGGCGCATCGCCGCCCACGGCTCGGAGGTCGTCCACCTCGCCTTCGCCCCGGGCGGCGCCGTGCTCGCCTCGGCGGGCGACCGCACGGTCCGGCTGTGGGCCCCGGGTCGCGCCCGCACCGCCGCCCCGGACGCCGGGACCGCCGAGGACAGCGGCGAGTGCGCGGCTGCGCCGGACGGGAGCTGGCTGGCCGTCACCCGAGACGACGTCGTGGCGATCCACGACACCGACTCCGGCGAGGTGGTCGACCGGATCCGCACCACCGGGCTCATCAACCGGCTCGTCTCCGTGGGCAACGACATGCTGTTGGTGGAGACCTTCCGCGGGCACTTGGTCCACCACGCCCGCAACTGGAAGGTCGCCCGGTTGCTGCTGCACCCGGGGAACCGGATGCGGGTGCGCACGGTGACCGGCGGTGGCTTGGTGTGCGGCGTCGACGCCGACGACTGGGTCGTCGTGTGGGACACCGGCAGTTGGGCGCCGCCGACGTTCCTGGAGGTGGCCGAGTCCGGCCTGCGCGCCCATCCCGTGTGGACGCCCAGGCCCCAGCCGTGGTCCGCGCGCCTGCGCGGCAGCGCGCACCGCGAGCGGCGGCTCGCGTCGCGGTCGATCCCCTCGTGCGCCATAGCGCCGGACGGCGGGTGGCTGGCGGTGGGGCGGGGGAAGGCGGTCCACGTGGTCGCCCCGGGGAGCTGGGCGCCGATCGCCCGGCTCCAGCTCGACCACGAGGTCGTCGACGTGCGCGCCTCCGCCGACGGGTCCCGCCTCGTCGTGGCCGGACAGGACGGGAGGCGCTGGTGGGACACCAGCACGTGGACCGAGGGCGACCCGGCCGCGCTCCCGCCGCCGGGCCTGGTCGAGGGCGGGGCGTGGGCGCCTGGCGGAGGGCTCGTCGCCACCGTGTCCGACGGTCAGGTGGTCCGGGTCCACGACGCCGCGGACTTCTCCCCGCTGACCGAGATCCGCCTCGACGGGGAGGTGCGCTCCTGCGCCTGGCTGGCCGACGACCGGCTGGTCGTCGTCGGCGGGCGCGGGATCTTCTGGTTCACCTACGCGCCCGCGGGTGACCTCAGCGCGACGCCGGTCGCAGGCGTCGCCAGAGCGGGCGGATGAGCGCGCCCGCCAGGACGGCGGCCGGGTGCTCGGCGGGGACCCGGGCCTCCGGGGCCGACTCCGGGGTCAGCCGGTGGGCCAGGTTCATGGCCTGCCGGTGCGCCGAGGGGGCCAGCACGCGCAGGAGCTCCAGGGCCAGGCCCTCCGGGCGCTGGACCACCTCGCCGCCGCCCTCCAGCGCCGAGACGACCATGCGCGCCGCGGTCTGCGGGGAGAAGGCGGGCACGCCGCGGTAGGCGTCGGTCGCGGTGATCATCGGCGTGCGGACCAGCGGCATGCGCACCGAGCAGAAGGTCACCCCGTCGGCCAGCAGCTCCCGGCCCGCGGCCCGCGCGAAGTGCTCCAGCGCGCCCTTCGACGCCAGGTACGCGGCGAAGCGCGGGGTGTCCGACTGCAGGCCCATCGTCGTCACGTTGACCACCCGGCCGAAGCCCGCCGCGCGCATGCCCGGCAGCAGGCCCAGGGTCAGCCGCAGCGGGGCGAAGTAGTTCAGCGCCATCGTGCGCTCGTAGTCGTGCAGGCGGTCCACCGACAGGAGCACCGACCGCCGGATCGAGCGGCCCGCGTTGTTGACCAGCATGTCGACGTGGCCGAGGTCCTTGACCAGCGCGTCCACCGCGTCGCCGTCGGTCAGGTCGCAGGGGTGGGCGGTGGCCGCGCCGCCCGCGCGGGTGATCGCCGCGGCCACGGCGGCCAGCTCGTCGGCGCGGCGGGCGACCAGCAGCACGTGCGCCCCGCGCTCCCCGAGCGCCTGCGCCGTCGCCTTGCCGATCCCCGAGGACGCCCCGGTCACCACGATCCGCCTGCCGCGCAGCCCCCGCGGCCGCGCGGGGTCGAGGTGCTCGGCCCAGTGCCGGACCAGCCGGGCTGCGTACGACGCCAGCGGCGGCAGGGTCACCGCGCCCGCCAGCGCGGCCTCCGTGCGGGTGGAGTCGAACACCGCCGGCATGTCCAGGTGCGCGAGCACCTCGGCCGGGATGCCCGCCTCGGCCAGCGCCGCCCGCAGCGCCGGGCCCGGCCGCAGGCGGGGCAGCGGCACCGGCAGGGTCGCGGCGATCCGCGGCGCGCCGAGGGCGTCGGCGAAGGCGTTGTAGACCTCGGCGACGGGCTGGCGGCCGTTGTGCGTCAGGTGGTAGGTGCTGCCCGGCGGCGCGTCGAGGTGCATCAGGTGGGCCATCGCGGCGACGACGTAGTCCACCGGGACGACGTTGGTGGCGCCCAGGTCGGGCAGGACCAGCGGCAGCGCCCTGGGCAGCCGGGCCAGGCGGGCGATGGTCGGCAGGAAGTGGTACGGCCCGTCCGCCTTGTCCATCTCGCCGGTGGTCGAGTCGCCGACGACCGCGCCGGGGCGGTAGACGCGGTAGGGCACGCGGTCCTGCTCGCGGACGAGCTTCTCCGCGGCGAACTTCGTCGCGTGGTAGGGCGAGTGGTGGCGCTGGCCGAGGTCGAAGTCGGCCTCGGTGAACCGGCCGCGGTGGTCGCCCGCCACGGCCACCGAGGAGACGTGGTGGAACAGCCGCGCGCCCGCCGCGGCAGCGAAGTCGAGTGCGTGCGCGGTGCCCGCAACGTTGACGGCCGTGTTGTCCGCCTCCGGGGCGGTCAGGTCGTAGACGGCGCCCAGGTGCACCACGTGGTCGACCTGCGGGGGAGGGGTGGCGCCGAGACCCGGCTCGCGCAGGTCGCCGACGACGGGCACGACCCGCGCGTCCCACGCGGGCAGCTTCGGCAGGGAGCGCGCCCGCACCAGGACGTGGACCGCGGCGCAGTCGGGCCGGGCGAGCAGCCGGTCCACCAGCCTGCGCCCGAGGAACCCGGTCGCGCCGGTGACGAAGTAGGTAGCCATCCCGTGCCTCCTCGGCCGGGATTCTGCCATTATCTACTGCTGAGTAGGAAGCGGTGTCAGCGGTCGGCCTCGACCGAGGCGTCGACGACGGCGTCGCGCAGGGCGGCCCGCAGCCTGCCGACGTCGAGCGGGGAGAAGACGGCGGTCTCCCCCGGCGGGGCCACGAGCACCACCCGGCCCTGTCGGACGAAGATCGTCACGTCCCGTCGCCTGCCCGCGATGTCGCGGCAGCTCACGGTCCACTCCCGGTGGCTGCTCACCGTCTCCCACCCTCTCCACGAAGCCCAGTGCTACCGCTAGTGCGACGCGGACGGTAACGAGCCGTGACGTGGGCGGGTGACGCCTTTCAATGATTTTCTCTATAACTACCCGCGCGGGGGCTGGACCGGCTGGAACCGGATGGTCTCCGCGTCAAGCGCGCCGGCGCGGCGGCGGCGCGGGCGCAGCAGCGCGTAGGCCAGCAGCCCGGCCGCGGACATGCCCGCGATGACCAGCGCCATCGGCTCGGCCGAGCGCGCCGCGCCCAGCCCGACCAGCGGCGCGGCCAACCCGCCGATGAGGAACTGCACCATGCCCAGCAGCGCCGACGCGGTGCCCGCCCGCTCCCCGTGGTCGGCCAGCGCCAGCGCGGTCGCGTTCGGGCTGACCACCCCCAGGCTCGCCACCACCAGGAACAGCGACGGCAGCAGGTAGGGCAGGCCCAGCTCCAGCGCCACCGCGGCGTACACCCCGGCCCCGGCCAGCGCCGCGAGCACCAGCCCCCCCGCCAGCAGCGCCGACGGCCGCAGCCAGCGCAGCAGCAGCCCGTTGACCTGCGTGAACAGCATCAGGCCCAGGGCGTTCGCGCCGAAGGCGATGCTGTAGGCCAGCGGGGTGAGCCCGTGCAGCTCCTGCAGGACGAACGGCGACCCGGCGATGTAGGCGAACATCGCGGCGGTGACGAAGCCGATCGCGGTGGCGTGGGCGACGAACCTGCGGTCGGTGGCCACGCGCAGGTAGGTGCGCAGGATCCGGCGGGGGTCGGCCGGGCGGCGCCGCTCCGGCGGCAGCGTCTCCCGCAGGCAGATCACCGCGGCGATGAGCAGCAGGACGCCGAAGTAGGCCAGCACGACGAACACGCCCTGCCAGTCCGTCCAGCGCAGCACCTGCGCGCCGATCAGCGGCGCGAGGATCGGGGCCAGGCCGGACACCAGCATCAGCATGGAGAAGAACCGGGCCATCGCCGCGCCCGCAAAGATGTCGCGCACCGCGGCCCGCGCGATCACGACTCCGGCAGCAGCGCTCACACCCTGCGCGAACCGCAACCCCACCAGGGTGTAGACCGATGGGGCGATGGCGCAGGCCAGCGACGCCATCGTGTAGGCGGTCAGGCCGGCCAGCAGCGGCCGCCGCCTGCCGTAGGCGTCCGAAAGCGGACCGACGACCGCCTGCCCGACCGCCATCCCCACCATGAACGCCGTGAGGGTGAGCTGGACCTGGGCTTGGCCGGTGCCGAGGCCGTCGGCGATCTCCGGGAACGCGGGGAGGTACATGTCGATGGACAGGGGGCCGAAGGCGGAGATCCCGCCGAGGAGTAGCGCGAGCCGCGCTCTCGCCCACGGCGATGGTCTGCTCACCCGATCAGTCTATGACCTAGGCCGATTGCGGCTTACCGGCCGTCGGCTGTCTGGTCCACACTGTTCTCGTCCGTCCGTCCGTCATCCCTGATCAACCGGCTTATCCCCGGGCGGGTCGGCTGGGCACCGGATCGGTCCCTTGACAGACTGTGCGTCCACAGCGCGGGAGGGGAGCCATGGCCCAGCCGATCGACGCGGTCCTCGCCGACGCAGCGCGCCTCACCGCGGCGGGCAGACCGCGCGCCGCCATCGAGGCCCTGCGGCCCGTCCTGGCCGAGCACCCCGACCACGCGGGCGCGTGGTGCGGCCTCGCCGCGGCGTTCCTCGACGTCGGCGAGCCCCAGCGGTGCCTGGACGCGGCCAAGCGCGCGATCACCCTCGGCGAGCCCGCGTGGGCGCACCGGCTGGCCAGCCTGGCGCTCACCGAGCTGGGCAGGCACGAGGAGGCGGCCATCTCCGCCCGCGAGTCCGCCCGCCGCGACCCCGACGACTGGCGCGGCCAGGTCGCGCTGGCCGAGGCGCTGGCCCCCACCGCCCCCGCCGACGCCCTCGCCGCCGCCCACCGGGCCGTGGCGATCGCGCCGGAGGAGCCGCGCACGCACGAGGTCCTGGGCAACACCGCCGAGCGCGCGGGGGACATCGACGGCGCGAAGGCGGCCTACCAGGAGTCGTTACGGCTGGACCCCACCAACCCCGACGCCCAGGCCGCGCTGACCCGCCTCAGCCGCAGCGCGGGCCGCTTCGGCGACGTCCCCTGGGAACGCTCCACCGCCTGGCACGAGACCGACCCCGCAGACCCCGACTGGACCCTCGTCGCCGCCGACCCGGCCCGCACCACGGCCACCCACCGCCCCACCCCCACCCGCACCGTCCGCTTCGCCCACCGCTCCACCCCGCCTGCCGACGAGCCCCGCCGAACCCGCCCCCTCCCCACCTTCCCCACCGACGACGAACCCGACCCATTCCCCGAAGACCAACCCTGGGAAGCGGCGTCGGCGGACCAACCCGACCCCGAGCCTTTCCCAGAGGACCCGACACCCGAGCCGCCGCGGCGCACGACCGCAGCTCACCAACCCGGCCTGTCCCCGGACGATCGAACCGACGCCGCCGACCGCAAGCCGGACCTGTTCCCCGAGGAGCAGGCCGCCACCCGAACCGGCACCACGTCTCGCAAGCCCGACCTGTTTCCGGAGGAGCCGGGTAGCGGCTGGACGTGGCGGAAGGTGTTCGGCAAGGCCGACGATCCCGTGGGTGCCGCTGGCCGGAAGGCCGGCCTGTTCCCCGAGGACTCGGCTGGCGGGCGTGCGGCCGCGACCGGCCGCAAGCCCGATCTGTTCCCGGGTCGAGGCAAGGGGTTCGGCAAGGCTGGTCGGACCCCAGGTGCTGCCGACCGCGAGCCCGACCTGTTCCCGGAGTCGGCCGGTGGGCGCGGCAAAGGGTTCGGCAAGGCTGGTGGGGCTGCGGGTGCTGCCAGCGGCAAGCCGGATCTGTTCCCGGAGTCGGCCGGTGGGCGCGGCAAGGGATTCGGCAAGGCTGGTGGGGCTGCGGGTGCTGCCAGCGGCAAGCCGGATCTGTTCCCGGAGTCGGCCGGTGGAGGCGCCAAGGCATTCGGCAAGGCTGGTGGGGCTGCGGGTGCTGCTGGCCGCAAGCCGGATCTGTTCCCGGAGTCGGCCGGTGGGCGCGGCAAGGGATTCAGCAAGGCTGGTGGGGCTGCGGGTGCTGCCGACCGCAAGCCGGACCTGTTCCCGGAGTCGGGCCGCGCCAAGGCCGGGAAGTCGGCGGGCACCGCTGGGCGCAAGCCCCATCTCTTCCCCGACGACCCCAGCGGGGGGCGGACGTGGCGGAAGGTGGATGGGGTTGTTGCCGGGGATGGCGGTCCCAGGGCTGAGGCGGGTGCGCGGCGGGATCGGCGGTTTGGGCGGGCGCAGCGGATCGGGTTGTGGTTGGCGTTGCGGCGGGCTTCGGGGTGGTTGGCGGTCGGGGGGTTCGTGCTGATGGTGGCGGGGATGCCGTCGCCGAGTCGGTTGCTGGTGTGGTTCGGGGTGGGGTTGGTCGTGCTCGTCGCGGGGGTGGGTGGGGTTGCGGTGTTCCGGCTGCCCGCCGACCTGCGGTTGACGCCGCGCTACCTCTGGGCGCACGACCGGTTGATGAGCGTCGGCGCGGCGGTGCTGCTGCTCGGGCTCGGGGTGCTGGTGATCTGGACGGCCGGGCTCGCGCTCGGCGGGAGCGGGATGGCGCTGCTGACGCCGGTCGTCCTGCTCGGCCTGCTCGCCTTCGGCGTCGGGACGCTCGGGTTGTGGCGGATGCGCGTGCGCCGGTGACAGACTCTCGCCGACCCGATCCCCGACGGTGAGGACGCGCGATGGGCCTGCACGCTGGCTACCAGAACGAGATCTACCTGCAGGGCCTCGCCGGGACGACCCCGCCGTTCACCACCGACCCCACCCGCCTGGAGGCCGTCGCCGCCCAAGCCCTCGACCCCGGCCCGTTCGGCTACGTCGCAGGCGGTGCCGGCTCGGGGGCGACCATGCGGGCCAACCGGGCCGCCTTCGACCGGTGGCGGCTGGTCCCGCGCATGCTGGCCGACGCCACCGAGCGCACCACGGACACCACCGTCCTGGGCACCGCGATGCCCGCTCCCGTCCTGCTCGCCCCCATCGGCGTGCAGTCGATCGTGCACCCCGACGGCGAGCTCGCCACCGCCCGCGCCGCCAAGGCGCTCGGCGTGCCGATCGTGCTCTCCACCGCGTCCTCCTACCCGCTGGAGGAGGTCGCCGAGGCCGCTGGGCCGCGCTGGTTCCAGCTGTACTGGCCCAACGACCCCGAGGTCTGCGTGAGCCTGCTGCGCCGCGCGAAGGCCGCGGGCTACGAGGTCCTGGTCGTCACCCTCGACACCTGGACCCTCGCCTGGCGCCCGCAGGACCTCGACCAGGCGTACCTGCCGTTCCTGCGCGCCACCGGCGTCGCCAACGCCTTCACCGACCCGGCCTTCCTGGCCGGGCTGGAGAAGCCGCCCGCCGAGGACCAGCCGATGGCGGTGCTGCGCTGGGTGTCGCTGTTCACCGGCCAGGACAAGAGCTGGGACCGGCTGCCGTTCCTGCGCGAGCACTGGGACGGCCCGATCGTCCTCAAGGGCGTCCAGCACCCCGACGACGCCCGCCGCGCCGCGGATGCGGGCATGGACGGGGTCGTGGTGTCCAACCACGGCGGCAGGCAGGTCGACGGCGCGGTCGGCGCGTTGGAGATGCTGCCGGAGATCGCCGCCGCCGTCGGCTCCCGCATCGCGGTGCTGTTCGACTCCGGCATCCGCACCGCGTCGGACGTGCTCAAGGCGGTCGCGCTCGGGGCCGACGCGGTGCTGCTCGGCCGCCCGTACGTCTACGGCCTCGGCCTCGGCGGCGAGGACGGCGTGCGGCACGTGCTGCGCGGCCTGCTCGCCGAGCTGGACCTGACGCTGGGGCTGTGCGGCAAGCGCAGCCTGTCCGAAGTGGACTCCTCGCTGCTGCGGACCGGCTGATGGGCTTCGACCTGCGCTTCGGCGGCGGGGCCGAGGGCATCGAGCGCTTCGAGGCCTCCCTGGTCGGCACCGCGTTCTCCACCCACCGCCACGACACCTACGCCATCGGCATGACCCTGGCGGGCGTGCAGACCTTCCGCTTCCGCGGCGAGCAGCGGCACTGCCTGCCCGGCGAGTGGCACATCCTGCACCCCGACGAGCCGCACGACGGCGCGGCGGGCACCGCGGCGGGCTTCCGCTACCGGATCTTCTACCTCGACCCCGCCCTGGTGCAGCGCGCCCTGGGCGGGGCGGCCCTGCCCTTCGTCGCCGACCCGGTGGTCAGCCGCGCCGACCCGGTGCTCACCGGCTACCTGGCCGACCTCGACGCCCCGCTGGACGACCTGGCCGCCGCCGAGCTGACCACCGCCGTCGCCGACCTCCTGCGCGCCCACGCCAGCCCCCGCCGCGGGCGCACCGCCATCGACCTTGGGGCGGTGGCGCGCGTGCGGGCGCTGCTGGCCGAGGACCCGACCGTCCCGCACACCGCGGCCGAGCTGGAGCGGGTCGCCGGGTGCGACCGGTGGAGCATGGCCCGCCAGTTCCGCGCGGCCTACGGCACCAGCCCCACCCGCTTCCGCACCCTGCGCAGGCTCGACCTGGCCCGCAGGCTGATCCGGGCGGGCGACCCGCTCGGCGAGGTCGCCGCGGCCGCCGGGTTCGCCGACCAGGCCCACCTGACCCGGATGTTCAAGGGGGCCTTCGGCATCACGCCCGCGGCGTGGCGGTCATCCGGTGCGCTCGCGCAGGGCGTGGATCACCGCGGCCATGTCGGACTGGCCGTGGCCGAGCGCAACGGTCTCGGCGAACAGCGCGTGGCAGACGTCCAGCAGCGGTGATGCCATCCCGTTCGCGCGGGCGGCCCCGGCGATGAGCTGGTTGTTCTTGAGCACGTCGGCGCAGGCGGCCTGCACGGCGTAGTCCCCGGCGACCAGCTTGGCCGCCTTGGCCCGCGACACCGCCGACGCCATCGGCCCGGCGTCGAGGATCTCGGCCATCAACACGGTGTCCAGGCCGTGCTCCTCGGCGAAGTGGAACGCCTCGGCCAGCCCGGTCGCCAGCGTGATCAGGTGGATGTTGACGGCGAACTTCATCAGCAGCGCCCCCGGCACCGGCCCGCAGCCGACCACCCGCGAGCACATCGGGGCCAGCAGCGGCGCGACCCGCCCGGCCGCGCGGCCGGACACCATCCCCACCAGCGTCCCGCTCTCGGCGGGCCCCTTCGACCCGGACACCGGGGCCTCGACGTACTCCCCGCCCGCGGCCGCGATGTCGGCCTCCAGCGCGTGCGAGTAGGTCGCGGCCATCGTCCCCATCTGCACGACCACGCGCCCCCGCACGCGCCGCTCGAACCGCGGGCCGCCGCGGTCGAGCACGGCGTCGACGGCGGCCTCGTCGGCCAGCATGAGGAAGACGACCTCGGCGCGGTCGAACACCTCGTCCACCCCGCCCGCCTGCTCCGCCCCGGCCGCCACCGCGGGCGCGCACCGCTCGGCGGTGCGGTTCCACACGATGACCGGCGTGCCCGCCCGCGCGAGGTTGACCGCCATGGGCGAGCCCATGACGCCCAGCCCGATGAATCCCACTTTCTCCACACCGGCGTTGTACCGGGGCGAGCGGGGACCGTCTTGAAGGTTTGTGCGCTAGGGGCTGGTGCTGTCCCAGACGGTGATCAGCGCGGTGTAGGCGTCAGGGGTGCGTTGCAGATCGCTGATCAGGACCACGCGACCGGATCGGCTCTGCAGGCAGTAGACGCCCGCGTCGCGCAGGGGAACCGTCAGGGTCCCGGACGCGGCGAGCTGGTCGGCGCACTCCTCGGGACCTGGTTCGGCTGATGAGGTGGTCCACTCGGCGACCATGCCCCCGTTCACGATCAAGCTGGCGCCGTTGAACCCGGCTGGGACGCGGGGCAAGTAGTCGACCCAATAGGTGCCCACCCTCGCCCTGCGGGGAGGGTCGGAGTCCACGTCAGTGCTGGCCAGCTCCATCCGGTCCTGGAAGACCAGCGCGAAGCCGCCCGCTGCCTGGGTCGGGGGTGGGTCGGTTGCCCGCGTTGTCGCGGTGGTCGGCTCATCGGTGGTGGTTGCCGGGGTCGTGGTCGTCAGCGTGGGGGATTCGGCGGCGGTGACCGGGGTGCCGGGCTCGTCGTCGTTCATGGCGACGACGGCCACGATGCCCAGGACCACCAGCGCGACGACCACCAGCAGGTCCGGCCACCGCTTGCCGAAGCTGATGCGCACGTTCCGGCCCGCCTGGACGAAGACGCCCGATGCGTTGCCGCCGACGTTGGTCGAGTTCCGGGCCATCCGGTGATCGTGCCATCACTTGGCGTCGGCGTAGCAGTCCACGATGGTTGCCTCCAACGGGAAGCGGACAGGGGTCGGGCCGAAGACGAGAGCCGTGGCCTCCGCGGCCGCGGCGTCGAACTCGGCGGCCACGGCGGGGGCGTCCGGGGTCGGGCAGTGCACGATCACCTCGTCGTGCTGGAAGAAGACGATCGCCGCGTCGCTGCCCGCCAGGCGGCGGCGCAGGGCGGCGAGCATGGTCAGCGCCCAGTCCGCCGCGCTGGCCTGCACGACGAAGTTGCGGGTGAACCGGCCCCAGTCGCGAGCGGCCCTGCGTCCGGCGGTCTCGTCGGTGGAGGTCAGCTCGCGCCACGCGGCGCTCGGCGGCGGGCTGGTGCGGCCCAGCCGGGAGCGCACGACCCGGCCCTGCTCGCCCGCGCGGGCGGCCTGCTCCACGTACTCCACCGCCTGCGGGAAGCGCTTGCGCAGCACGGCGAGCAGCGGACCGGCCTCGCCGCTGGTGCCGCCGTACATCGCCGAGAGCATGGCGATCTTCGCCCGCCCGCGGTCGCCGCCGAAGGCGTCGGCGGCCAGGCTGGTGTAGAGGTCCACCGACGCCGACACCTCGGCGAAGCGCCGGTCCTGCGACAGCGCCCCCAGCACCCGCGGCTCCAGCTGCGCGGCGTCGGCGACCACCAGCGACCAGCCCGGGTCGGCGCGCACGGCGGTGCGCAGCAGCTTCGGCAGCTGCAGCGCCGCCCCGCCGCGCGTCGCCCACCGCCCGGAGACCACGCCGCCGACGACGTACTCCGGCCGGAACCGCCCGCCGTCGACCCAGCTCTCCAGCCACGACCAGCCGTGCGCGACGTGGAGCCGGGCCAGCTCCTTGTACTCCAGCAGCGGCTCGACGGCCGGGTGGTCGACCTCGCGCAGCACCCACGCCCGCGCCGACGGGATCTCGATGCCCTCCCTGGCGAAGGCCGCCACGATGCTGGCGGGCGCGTCCGGGTTGACCGACCGGCCGCCGAAGGCCGCGGTGATCCGCTCGGCCAGCTCCGCCAGCCGCGCGGGCCGCGCGCCGGGCGCAGGCCGCGGCCCCAGGGCGTCGACCAGCAGCTCGGCGTGGACGTCGGCCCGCCACGGGAGCCCGTGGTGGCCCATCTCCACCGCGGCCAGCGCCCCGGCCGACTCCGCGGCCGCCAGCAGCCGCAGCCGCTCCGGGTGCGCCGTCGCGGCGATGCGCTGCTCCTGGTCGGCGTGGACGGCCGCGATGGCGTCCAGCGGGTCGATCCCGGCGGGCATCGTGCCCCGGTCCGGCTCGAACAGCGCGGGCTGCTCGCCCCTGGCCACCGGCCGCGGGTCGGCGGGCTCAGGGCCCCCGTGCATCCGCGCCCACGCCGCGGCCAGGTTCCGCGGCCGCCGGGGCGTCTCCGCGAACGCCAGCAGCAGCGCCTCCACCAGCCCCAGGTCGTGGCAGCGGCCCAGCCGCACCCCCCGCGCCAGCACCCCCGGGTACAGCTCGTTGGCCCCCACCACGATCCACCGCGGCCCCGCCGCCTCCTGCCCGGCCATCCACCCCGCGAGGTCGTCGGTCACCACCGTCTCCGCCGACCCCAGGACCCGGGCCCGGCCGCCGCCGTCCCCCGTCCCCACCACCGCCACCAGCACACGGCCGATTCTGCTGCCCGCGACCGACATTCCGCACCCGCCGACCACGGCGAACGTTGTCAGCGCCGCCCCCGCCGATTGCGCTCCCGCGATGAGTTCGCCCCGCCCCGTTGACGCCGCAGCCACCCCTGAGGCACGGTGTTACCCACTAGTAACAGCCAGGGGAGGCGTGGTTGTCCGAGATCCTCACCAAGGCCAAGGTGGCCGTGCGCAGCGTCGACGTCATGCGCAGGGCCGGATTGGTGCCCCTCTCCCGTCCCGATCACGTCCTCAGGTCCGCCCTGGCCGTGCGCAGGCTCGGCCCGATCGCCGGTGCGGCGCAGGTCGCCGCCACCCGGGACCGGACCGCCGTCGGGCTGGTCGACGAGCTCGGCCCGCTGACCTTCCACCAGCTCGACACCCGCTCCAACGCCCTGGCCCGCGCCCTCCAGCAGCGCGGCGTGACCGCGAAGTCGGTCGTGGCCCTGCTGGCGCGCGACCACCGCGGCGCGGTGGAGACCATGCTGGCCGCGAGCAAGATCGGCGCGCGGCTGCTGCTGATGAACACCGGCTTCGCCCGCCCGCAGCTGGTCGACGTCGCCGTCCGCGAGGGGGTGACCGTCTTCGTCCACGACGAGGAGTTCGCCGACCTCGCCGCCGCCCTGCCCGCCGACCTGCCGCGCTTCCTGTCCTGGGGCGCGGGCGACGACACCCTGGAGCAGCTGATCGCAGGCGCCGACGACCGGCCGGTCCCCGCACCCGCCGAGCCCGGCGGCATGGTGCTGCTGACCAGCGGGACCACCGGCACCCCCAAGGGCGCGCCGCGCCAGGTGCGCTCCCCGCTCGCCGCCGCCCAGTTCCTCGACCGCGTGCCGCTGCGGGCGGGGGAGTGCACGGTGCTGGGCGCGCCCCTGTTCCACGCGACCGGGCTGTCGCAGTTCATCCTGTCGTTCGCGCTCGGCTCGGCCGTCGTGCTGCGCCGCCGGTTCGACCCCGAGACCACGCTGGCCGACATCGCCGCCAACAAGGCCACCGCGGTGGTGCTGGTCCCCACGATGCTCCAGCGGATCCTCGACCTCGGCCCGGAGACCCTCGCCAAGTACGACACCTCGTCGCTGCGGATCGTGTTCACCTCCGGCTCGGCGCTCTCCCCCGAGCTGGGCAGCCGGGCGACCAAGGCGTTCGGCGACGTCATCCACAACCTGTACGGGTCGACCGAGGTCGCGGTGGCCACCGTGGCCACGCCCGAGGACTGGAAGGCCGCGCCGGGCACGGTCGGCAAGCCCCCGGTCGGCTGCCGCGTCGTGCTCTACGACGAGCACGACCGGCCGATCACCGAGCCGAACGTGACCGGCCGGGTCTTCGTCGGCAGCGGCCTGAGCTTCGCCGGGTACACCGACGGCCGGACCAAGGACATGATCGACGGCCTGCTGGCCAGCGGCGACATCGGCCACTTCGACGCCGGGGGCAGGCTGTTCATCGACGGCCGCGACGACGACATGATCGTCTCCGGCGGGGAGAACGTCTTCCCGGCCGAGATCGAGAACCTGCTGGTCGAGCACCCCGGCGTGGTCGAGGCGGCCGTCGTCGGCGTGCCCGACGAGCGCTTCGGCCAGCGCCTGCGCGCCTACGTCGTCGTCGATGACCGGGCCGCCGTCACCGCCGACGACCTGCGCGAGCACGTCAAGGCCAACCTCGCCCGCTTCAAGGTCCCCCGCGACGTGGTCTTCCTCGACGAGCTCCCCCGCAACGCCACCGGCAAGCTGCTGCGCGCCCGCCTCGCCGAACTGGGCTGAACCGCACGTCCACCGTCGCCGTGCCCGCGCAGGCAGGGGCCTCCTCGGCGGTCCCGTGGTCGCACTGGCCGAGCGGATCGCCGCCGTGCGCGGCCACCCGTTCGGGGTGAACCCGGGTCCGCAGGCCCGGGCGCCTGCGGCTACGCCGCGGCCGCTGAGCGTCGCGCCCATCGTTGCCCCGTGCTGCACCACCGCGGGGTCACCGGCGCCTAGCGGCGGACGAGGCCCTCCAGTGTGGACAGCAGCAGGTCGGCCAGGGTGTCGCGGTCGGTGCGGCCGCGGCCGGTCCACTCGATGGTCAGCTCCTCGGCGAAGGCCCACCACGCCCGCACGGCCAGTTCGGTCACCTCGTCCGGGTCGGCCAGGCCCAAGGCATCCAGCGTTCGGGCCGTCAGCGCCGTCTGGGTCTCGTCGTGCACCGCGCGGACCCAGTCGCCCTGGCCGCCTGCGCGGAACAGGCCGACGTACTGGGTGCGGCGGCGGTTGAGGAAGGCGATGTAGCCGTCCACGATCGCGCGCAGCCGGACCGGGCCGGGGGCGTCGGGGTCGACCCGGGTCGCGCGGAGCAGCCGCCTGCCCGCGGCGCGCACGACCTCGACGTAGTAGTCCTGCTTGGTCGGGAAGTAGTGGAACAGCAGGCTGCGGGCGATCCCGGCCTCGGCGGCCACGTCGTCGACGGTGATGTCGTGGAGGGGCCGGGTGGTCAGCATGCGCAGGCCGATGCCGATGAGCTGGCGGCGGCGGTCCTCGGCGGTGCGCCGGGTCCGGGTGGGCCGGGTCACCTGGGTCATGGTCCTCCTGCTGTTGAGCACTGCTCGACAGGAAGGGTAGCTTGTCGAGCAGTGCTCAACAGCCTCGGGAGGCGCCAGCATGGATTTCGCCCACTCCGCCAAGGCCGCCGACTACCTGGCCCGGGTCACCGCGTTCATCGCCGAGGAGATCGAGCCGGTCGAGCCGGGCTACCACCGCGAGCTGGCGGCCCTCGACAACCCGTGGACGGTCCTGCCGGTCATCACCGAGCTGAAGGCCAAGGCGCGCGAGCGCGGCCTGTGGAACCTGTTCCTGCCGTCGGTGTCCGGGCTCTCCACCGTCGAGTACGCCCCGCTGGCCGAGGCGATGGGCCGCTCGGCCATCGCCCCGGAGATCTTCAACTGCAACGCCCCCGACACCGGCAACATGGAGGTCCTGCACCTCTACGGCTCCCCCGAGCAGCAGGCCCGCTGGCTGACCCCGCTGCTCGACGGCGAGATCCGCTCGGCGTTCTGCATGACCGAGCCCGACGTCGCCTCCTCCGACGCCACCAACATGGCCGCCACCGCGGTGGTCGAGGGCGACGAGGTCGTCCTCAACGGCCGCAAGTGGTTCTCCACCGGCATCGGCCACCCCAACTGCGAGGTGCTCATCTTCATGGGCCTGACCGACCCGGGCGCGCACAAGTACCTGCGCCACTCGATGGTCCTGGTCCCGCTGGACACCCCGGGCGTGGCCGTGGAGCGGATGCTGCCGGTCTTCGGCCGCCACGACGAGCCCTCCGGCCACGGCGAGGTCAGCTTCACCGACGTCCGCCTGCCGGTGGACGCGATCATCGCCGGGCCCGGCCGCGGCTTCGAGATCGCCCAGGGCAGGCTCGGGCCCGGGCGCATCCACCACTGCATGCGGCTCATCGGCCTGGCCGAGAAAGCGCTGGAGCTGGCCTGCCAGCGGGCGACCGCGCGCACCGCGTTCGGCAAGCCGCTGGCCAACCTCGGCGGCAACCGCGAGCGCATCGCGCAGGCCCGCATCGCCATCGACCAGGCCCGCCTGCTGGTCCTGCACGCCGCCTGGAAGATCGACACCGTGGGCGCGGCCGCGGCCCGCTCGGAGATCTCCCAGATCAAGGTGGCGGTGCCGAACATGGCCCTCGGCGTGATCGACATGGCCATCCAGCTGCACGGCGGCGCGGGCATGACCGACGACTTCCCGCTGGCCGCCGCCTACGCGGGCGCCCGCTCGCTGCGCCTGGCCGACGGCCCGGACGAGGTGCACCTCGGCGTGGTCGCCCGCATCGAGCTGAAGAAGCACCTGCCGTGAGCCGGGTTCTGATCACCGGCGCTGGCTCCGGCCTCGGCGCGGCCCTGGCCCGCGCGTTCGCCGCCCGCGGCGACCAGGTGCTGGTGACCGATGTGGACGAAGACGCCGCGCGGGCGGTGGCGGCGGGCATCGGCGCGCAGCACCTCGCCCTCGACGTGACCACCGACGACTGGGCCGCGGCCCGGCAGTGGTGCGCCGAGCGCTGGGGCGGGCTCGACCTGCTGGTCAACAACGCGGGCGTGCCCTCAGGCGGGCGCATGGAGCGCATCCCGCTGGCCGACTGGGACTGGATCTGGGAGATCAACCTGCGCGGCGTCGTGCGCGGCTGCGCGGAGTTCATCCCGGTCTTCAAGCAGGCGGGCTCCGGGCACCTGGTCAACATCGCCTCGCTCGCGGCGATCATGAACCTGCCCGGGATGGCCGCCTACAACGTCACCAAGGCGGGCGTGCTCGCGCTGTCGGAGACCCTGCGCCACGAGCTGCGCCCCTACGGGATCACGACCACCGTCGTGTGCCCGGGCTTCTTCCAGACCAACCTCACCGACCGGCTCCGCACCCCGGACCCGGCCGCGCTCAAGCTCAGCCGCAAGCTGATGGCCTCGGCGACGGTCACCGCCGACGACGTGGCCGCCTCCGTGCTGGCGGGGGTGGCCGCCCGCCGGTTCCTGGTGCACACCCACCGCGACGGCGTCCGCTCCCACCGGCTCAAGCGGCTGCTGCCCGGCCTCGTGGACCGCCAAGTCGCCAAGTACTGGGCCCGCATCCGGCCCGCGATGGAGAAGTAGATGACCCGCACGAACATCCTCATCACCGGGGCCAGCTCCGGCCTCGGCGCGGAGATGGCCCGCCAGTTCGCCGCCCGGGGCGCCAACCTGGCCCTGGCCGCCCGCCGGGTGGAGAACCTCGACGGGCTCAAGGCCGAGATCACCGCGGCCCACCCGGGCGTCGAGGTCGTCG
Organism: Actinokineospora sp. NPDC004072; assembly: GCF_053604195.1. NCBI lineage: Bacteria > Bacillati > Actinomycetota > Actinomycetes > Pseudonocardiales > Pseudonocardiaceae > Actinokineospora > Actinokineospora sp. NPDC004072. Next base: position 177,872 of record NZ_JBSGHB010000012.1, read on the forward strand.
TCCGCGCGCTGGACGTCACCCACCACGACGCCGTGTTCGCGGTCTTCGGCGAGTTCCGCGCCGCGCTGGGCTCGCTCGACCGGGTGATCGTCAACGCCGGGCTGGGCAAGGGCCAGCCGATCGGCACCGGGGGCTTCGCGGCCAACAAGCAGACCGCCGAGACCAACTTCGTCGCCGCCCTGGCCCAGTGCGAGGCCGCGATGGGGATCCTGCGCGAGCAGAACGCGGGCCACCTGGTGGTGATCTCGTCGATGAGCGCCATGCGGGGCATGCCGCGCACCATGACCACCTACGCCGCGACCAAGGCGGGCGTCTCGGCGCTGGCCGAGGGCATCCGGGCGGACGTGGCCCGCACGCCCATCAAGGTCACGACCATCCACCCCGGCTACATCCGCTCGGAGATGAACGCGCGCGTGGCCAAGACGCCGCTGATGGTCGACACGAAGACCGGGGTCGCCGCGATGGTCAAGGCGATCGAGTCCGAGCGGCCCAGCGCGTGCGTGCCGCGGTGGCCGTGGTCGGTGCTGGGCTTCGCCATGCGGCACCTGCCGCTGGGCGTCGTGGCGAGGCTGTCATGAGGGACGAACCGGCCGCGGTGCGCGGCGAGGACGGCTTCGACGTCGCCGCGGTCGACCGCTGGGTCAAGTCCATCGTGGACGTCGACGGCCTGCCGGAGGTCCGCCAGTTCCCCGGCGGCGCGTCGAACCTGACCTACCTGCTGGCCTACCCCGGCCGGGAGCTGATCCTGCGCCGCCCGCCAGCCGGGCGCAAGGCGGCCTCGGCGCACGACATGCGCCGGGAGTACCGGGTTCAGCGCGGCCTCAAGCCGGTCTACCCGTACGTGCCGACGGTGGTCGGGTTCTGCGACGACCCCGCCGTGCTCGGCTCGGACTTCTACGTCATGGAGCGCATCCCCGGCACGATCCTGCGCAAGGAGCTGCCCGACGGGATGGACCTGGACCCGGTGGGCGCGCGGGCGCTGTCCACCGCGCTGGTCGACCGCCTGGTGGACCTGCACCGCGTGGACCCGGCCGCCGCGGGCCTGGCCGACCTGGGCAAGGGCGCGGGCTACGTCGGCCGCCAGGTCGGCGGCTGGTCGGCGCGCTACCGGGCCGCCCGCACCGACAACGTCCCCGACTTCGAGTCGGTGATGGCCTGGCTGGCCGAGCACCAGCCCGACGACGTCGCCACGGTCGTCATCCACAACGACTGGCGCTTCGACAACGTGGTGCTCTCCGACGCCCTGGACATCATCGGCGTGCTGGACTGGGAGATGGCCACCCTCGGCGACCCGCTGATGGACCTCGGCGGCGCGGTCGCCTACTGGGTCGAGCCCGGCGACGACGCCGTCTTCCAGCAGGCCCGCCGCCAGCCCACGCACGTGCCCGGCATGCTGACCCGCGCCGAGCTGGTCGACCACTACTGCGCCGCGTCCGGCCTGCGCCCGGCGAACTGGGCGTTCTACGAGGTCTTCGGCCTCTTCCGGCTCGCGGTGATCCTCCAGCAGATCTACTACCGCTACCACCACGGGCAGACGCGCAACGAGCGGTTCAAGGACTTCTGGATGTTCGTCGGCTACCTGGAATGGCGCTGTCGGGAGGTGGCGGGCCGGTGAGCGCGGTCTACCTCGTCCGCCACGGCCAGGCGTCCTTCGGGCAGGCGGACTACGACGTGCTGTCCCCGGTCGGGGAGCGGCAGGCCAAGGTCGTGGGCGGGGAGCTGGCCGCGCGCGGCGTGCGGCCTGCGGCGGTGCTGTCGGGGACGCTGCTGCGGCAGCGGGCCACGGCCGAGATCGCGCTGGCCGCGGCGGGCATCCCGACCCCGTGCGCCGCCGACGCCCGGTGGAACGAGTACGACCACCTCGGCCTGGTGTCGGCGCTGGTCGACCCGCTGCCGACCGATCCCCGCGACTTCCAGGGCGCACTCGACCGGGCGCTGCACCGGTGGGCGTCGGGCGAACCCGCGGCCGTCGGCTCCTACGCCGACTTCGCCGCCGCGGGATCGGCCGCGCTGGCCGAGGTCTCGCGGGCGGGCACGGCGCTGGTCTTCACCTCCGGCGGGGTGATCGCGGCGCTGTGCGCGGGGCTGCTGGGGCTGGGGGCCGACGGCCTGGTCGCGCTGAACCGGGTCGTGGTCAACGCGGCGATCACCAAGGTCGTCGTCGGGCGCTCGGGGTCGTCGCTGGTCTCGTTCAACGAGCACGGCCACTTCGAGGGGCCCAACCGGGACCTGCTGACATACCGGTAGGTCGGCGCTTGACCTCGCGCATGGTCGAGGTTGCACGATCGGGACCATGCAGAACACCACGAACGGCGGACCGCGGTGAAGGCGGTCGTGTGCGTCGCGGCAGGCGGCCCCGAGGTGCTGGAGCTGGTCGACCTCCCCGACCCGGAGCCCGGCCCCGGGCAGGTCCGGGTGCGGGTGCGGGCGGCCGGGGTGCAGCCGGTCGACATCGCCGTGCGGCAGGGCTTCGTGCCCCGCGGCGTCGAGGTCCGCCACCCGCAGGTCCTGGGCAACGAGTTCGCGGGCGAGGTCGACCGGCTCGGCCCGGGCGCCACCGGCTTCGCCCCGGGCGACGCGGTGGTCGGCTTCGCCGTGCTGGCCTGCTACGCCGAGCACGTCGTGGTCGGCGTCGACCAGATCGTCGCCAAGCCGCCGACCATGACCTTCGAGCAGGCGGGCGGGCTCTCCGGGGGCGGGCAGACGGCCCACACCGCACTGGAGGAGTTGCGGGTGTCCGCGGGCGAGACGCTGCTCGTGCACGCCGCCGCGGGCGGTGTCGGGACCGTGGCCGTGCAGCTGGCCAAGGACCTGGGGGCGACGGTGGTCGGGACGGCGAGCCCGGCCAACCACGACTACCTGCGCGCGCTGGGCGCGATCCCGGTCGCCTACGGGGACGGGCTGGTCGAGCGGGTGCGGGCGGCCGCACCGGGCGGGGTGCACGCCGCGCTCGACGCCGCGGGCGCCGACGCGCTGCGGGCCTCGGTCGAGCTGGTGGCCGACCGGGACCGGATCGGCACGCTGGTGGCCTTCGACCTGGTCGCCGAGCTGGGGGTGCGGGCGGTGTTCAGCAGGCGGTCGGCGGCCCGGCTCGCCGCGCTGGCCGACCTGCACGCGCGCGGCGGGCTCGACCTCCACGTCCGCGCCGCGTACCCGCTGGCCGCGGCCGCCGACGCGCACGCCGACGTCGAGCGCGGGCACGGCCGGGGCAAGGTCGTCATCGTGCCCTGATCACCGGCGCCCGGTGCGCGCCGCCCACAGCTGGCACGTCTGGATCTGGTGCAGCCAGAACGTGGTGGCGTCGCGCTTGTCGGCGATCGGCGTGGCCGGGTCCACCGGGTCGGGCTGGCCGTTGAGCCGGAAGTAGGCCGCGTCGGGGAAGTCGCGGCGCGGCCCCGCCGCGTGCACGACCAGCGCGTCGAGCGGGGGTAGGCCGCGTTGGGCGCAGCGTTGGTGGAACCGCGTCAGGAACTCGGCGATCGCCTCGGATCCGGCGGCGGGCAGCCCCGCGGCGCTGACGAGCTGGGGGTAGTTGGTGAGCGCGCCCCGGGTGCTGACGACGTGATCGATGGCCAGGTCCACGTGGTCGAGGTCGAAGTGCATGGCGTTCTCCCGATGCCGTCAGGGGTGGACTCAACTGCATCGTTGCGAGCGGGCCGGGTGCTACCCGGGTGGTAAGTGCCGGTGCCGCTCGTATGGTTGGGGGAGCCGTCGAGTCCGAAGGAGCCGCTATGCGCAGGCCCGCGATCGAGCCCGTCGTCTGGAAGGCGCCCCGAGCAGGCGGCAAGCCCCGCCCCGCCCTGCCGCAGCTGACCGTCTGGCACGTCAACGGCAGCGGCGCCGAGGACGTCCTGGTCGACGACAAGGGCAACGTCTACACCGGCGTCGACGACGGGCGCGTGCTGCGGCTGACCTCCGACGGGCGGCGGCTGGACACCATCGCCGACACCGGCGGCAGGCCGCTGGGGCTGGAGCACCTGCCCGACGGCAGGCTCCTGGTGTGCGACGCCAAGCGCGGCCTGCTGGCCGTCGACCGGGTCACCGGCGCGATCGAGGTGCTGGTCGAGCGCGGTCCGGGCCTGCACGTCTGCAACAACGCCGCGGTCACCGCCGACGGCACGATCTACTTCACCGACTCCACCCAGCGCTTCGAGCTGGACCACTGGAAGGCCGACCTGCTGGAGCACACCGGCACCGGCCGCTTCCTGCGCCGCACCCCGGACGGCACCGTCGACGTCCTGCGCAGCGGCCTGCAGTTCCCCAACGGCGTCGCGCTCGCCCCCGACGAGTCCTCCGTGGTGTTCGCCGAGATGTGGGAGTACCGCCTCGTCCGCCTCTGGCTCTCCGGGCCGCGGGCGGGGGAGTTCGACGTGCTCGCCGACAACCTGCCCGGCTTCCCCGACAACCTCTCCACCGGCAGCGACGGCAACGTCTGGATCGCCTTCGCCAACCCCCGCGACCCGCGCCTCGACCTGCTCCTGCGTACCCCGCCGGTGCTGCGCAAGGCGCTGTGGCGGCTGCCCGAGCGGTTGCAGCCCGCCGAGAAGAAGGCCGTGTGGGTCCGCGCCATCGACGGGGGCACCGGCAGGCTCGTCCACGACTTCTACGGCACCTACGTCGGCTACCACATGGTGACCGGGGTGCGCGAGCACGGCGGGCGGGTGTACCTGGGCAGCCTGGAGGAACGGGCGGTGGCCTTCTTCGACCTGCCCGGGGAGCCGGGATGAGGATCGCCAGCGCGCGGCGGCCAGACCGCGACGAGCTGATCGCCTTCCTGCGCGGGCGCACGCGGTGCCTGCTGGTGACCACCCGCGTCGACGGGTCGCCGCAGCTCTCGCCGGTGACGGCCGGGGTCGACGCGGCCGGGCGGCTGGTCGTGTCGACCTACCCGGAGCGGGCCAAGGCGCGCAACGCCCGGCGGCGGCCCGAGGTCTCGGCGTGCGTGCTCTCCGACGAGTGGAACGGGCCGTACGTGCAGGTCGACGGGCGCGCCGAGGTGCTGGACCTGCCCGCGGCGCTGGAGCCGCTGGTCGACTACTACCGCTCGGTCTCCGGCGAGCACCCGGACTGGGACGACTACCGGGCCGCGATGGTGCGGCAGGGGAAGTGCCTGATCAGGGTCGAGATCGACCGGTGGGGGCCGATCGCGTCCGGGGGCTTCCCGCCGCGGCTGTCCGCCGGGTGAGCAGCCGGTCCACGCCGAGCGCGCCGAGGGCCAGCGCCAGGAACAGCGCCGCCACGACCAGGCTGTTCAGCAGCACGGTGCCGTAGCCGAGCTCGGTGACGTCGATGAACGGGTACGGGTAGAACTCCGCGATCGGCCCGCGGACCAGCGTGAGGACCAGGTACAGCGCGGGGAACAGCAGCGCTGCGGCGGCGGTGGTCGCGCTGATGCGCCCGCGCGGGCCGAACAGCAGCCAGCCCGCGACGGTCAGCAGCGGGGTCGCGGTGTGCAGCAGCAGGTCGGCGAAGTGCGCCAGGCCGCTCAGGTCGTACAGCCCGCGCAGCACCGCGTGGTAGACGAGGCCGGTCACGATGATGCCGATCAGCCCGGCCACCCGGAACACCGCGAACACCCACCCGCCGCGGTCGGGGTCGCGCGCCAGCATCGCGTGGGTGGCGCAGACGATGATGTTGGACTGGATCGTGAAGTAGCAGAGCATCGTGAAGACCCGCCCCGCCACGGTCTCGGACGGGCCGGTAGTCGCCGCGACCCAGGTCTGCGCGCCCAGCCCGACCAGCGCGACCAGGGCGGTCAGGCCGAACCAGGACCGGGATGCGCGGTGCATGCGGGTGAACATATCCCGGGAGCGTTACCGAACGCGCGCGGCGGGCGCGCAATTCGGCGAAAGGGGTGTGATTTGAGTGGCATTCGGGTTGGCGAACGGGTGGTCGCCGCCCCGGCGGTGATCTCTCCGTTATAGTCGGCAGACCCCGGTTGAGCGCCCGGGCAATCCCCTTGTGCGGCAGGAGGAGTTCGTGACGCCCTTGGTCGTGACCACCCGGCGGACCCGTTCCGCCGTTGTGGTGGTGGCCCGGGGGCGCATCGATCTGGCGGGCGAGCGGCCCTGGCGCGAGCAGGTCGAGGAGGCGTGCGGGGAGAACTCGACCAAGACGCTCGTCGTGGTCGACCTGACCGACGTCGGCTACCTCAGCGTCGGCACCGCCCCGCTGCTGATCCGCGCGCACTACCACTGCCTGCACCGCGGGCGCAGGCTCCGCGTCGCCGTGCGGCCGGGGCCGGTGCTGCGGACGCTGCACCTGACGGGCGTCCCCGAGATCGTCTCGATCTGCCCGGACCTGGACACCGCGCTGCGCCCGCTGGTCGCCTCGCGCTGGTAACGGCCGCGTTATTGGCCCGTCCGCGCCCGATCACCCCGGATCGGGTTATCGCCGTCCGCGCAATTCTGGCGGCAAGTGACGGATTGTCCCCTTTTCGCCCCTGATCGCGCGACCTCTGAACCGGGACGGCGCTCGGCGCAGCGATGAACCGAGTCCGCTCACTGCCGGTGATCATATGGTGGACTTCGATTGCGCCTGGTAGCGGTGAAAGGGGCAACCGGAGAGGAACACCGATGAATCGACACCTCGCGCTGATCGCGACGGCCGCCGCGGCGGCGGTCGCGCTGTCCACATCGGCGACCGCGACGACCCCGGTGGTCGCCGAGACCACCGCCACCCTGGCGACGCTGCACGACCGCATCGGCTCCGCCACCGCCGCAGGCGACGGCGCAGCCCTGAGCAGCGCGCTCGCCGACCTCGACCCCGCGCTCACCGACGCCCGCGCGGTCGCCCGCTCCGACCGCGCCCACGACCTCGCGGCCGAGGCCGACGCCCTGGCCACGCAGCTCAGGGCCGCCGACCCGGTGATCCCGTACCGCCCGTCCCCGGGCATGGCGATCGTGGTCAACTCGCTGCTCACGATCATGGAGGCATTCCTGGCGGAGATGGGCGCCCCGCAACCGGCCACCGCATGGCAGCCGGTACCAGTGGTCACCGTCCCAGGCGAGGAGCCCACCGCCACCGACCCGACCCTGGTCGACCCCGCGGTCGACCCCGCGGTCGATCCTGCTGTGGCCGATCCTGCTGCCGTCGAGCCCGCCGCCGTTGAGCCTGCTGCGGTCGATCCCGCCGCAGGCGAGCCTGCTCCCGTCGAGCCCGCCGTCGAGCAGGCTGCCGAAGCACCCGTCGCTGCGCCCTAACCGCAGCCGAGCCCGCTGCGGTTGAGCCTATTTCCGTCGAGCCCGCGGTGGAGCAGGCTGCCGAAGCGCCGGTCGCTGCGCCCTGATCGCGGTCGTGCCCGCTGCGGTTGGGCCCGCGGTCGAGCAGGCCGCTGAAGCACCCGTCGCTGCGCCCTGATCGCGGTCGTGCCCGCTGCGGTTGAGGCCGCTCCCGTCGAGCCCGTGGTCGAGCAGGCTGCCGAAGCGCCGGTGGCCGCGCCCTGATCGCGGTCGTGCCCGCTGGGGTTGGGCCCGCGGTCGAGCAGGCCGCTGAAGCACCCGTCGCCGCGCCCTGATCGCGGTCACGGGCGCAGTTGGTCGGCCCGGGAGGTCAGGTAGCGCTGCTCGGGCACGCTGGCCGTGGCCCGGGCGGCGGCGAGGTAAGCCGCCCGCGCCGCGGTCAGGTCGCCCGCCATCTCCAGGAGGTGGGCGCGCACGGCCTGCAGGCGGTGGTGGTGGGCCATGCGCGGGTCGGCGTCCAGCGTGTCCAGCAGGGCCAGGCCCGCGGCCGGGCCGTCGGTCATGGCGACGGCCACCGCGCGGTTGAGCGTGACCACCGGGTTGGGGGCCAGGCGGGACAGGATCTGGTACAGCACGGCGATCTGGCGCCAATCGGTGTCCGCGGCCGACGGCGCCTCCGCGTGCACGGCCGCGATCGCCGCCTGGAGCTGGTACGGCCCCACCGGGCCGACCGCCAGCGCCTCCGACACCAGGCGCACCCCCTCCGCGATCTGCTCGCGGTTCCACAGCGCGCGGTCCTGGTCCGCCAGCGGCACCAGCGCGCCGTCGGCCGCGGTGCGCGCCGCGCGGCGGGCGTCGGTCAGCAGCATCAGCGCCAGCAGCCCGGTGACCTCCGGCTCGTCCGCGGCCGCCCGGGCCATCCGGGTCAGGCGGATGGCCTCGGAGGTCAGGTCGGTGTTGAGCAGGTCGGCGCCCGCGCCCGCGGTGTAGCCCTCGTTGAAGATCAGGTACAGCACCTGGAGCACCGCGGGCAGCGCGCGGCCGTCCACCGAGAACCCGCCGCGGACCTTCGCCTTCGCGCGGCTGATCCGCTGGGCCATCGTCGCCTCCGGCACCAGGAACGCCCGGGCGATCTGGGCGGTGGTCAGCCCGCCCACCGCGCGCAGCGTCAGCGCCACCTGCGACGGCGGCGACAGGTCCGGGTGGCAGCACAGGAAGAGCAGCTGCAGCGTGTCGTCCACCGGCGACGGTTCGGCCACGACGGTCCGCAGCGCGTCGGCCTCCTCGCGCCTGCGGCGGGCCGACTCGCTGCGCCACATGTCCGTCAGCCGCCGCGTCGCCACGGTGAGCAACCACGCGCGCGGGTCGTCGGGCACGCCGGAGCCCGGCCACTGGGCCACCGCGGCCAGCAGGGCCTCCTGCACGGCGTCCTCGCAGGCGTCGAACTGGCCGTGCCTGCGCACCAGGGCCGCGAGGACCTGCGGGGCCAGCGCCCGCAGGTCCTCCGCGAACCCGGTCACATCTCCATTCCGGCGTCGAACATGATCTGCCGGACCTCCACGCCCAGGCCGGGCACGGCGGCGTCGGGATCATCGCGGCCAGCTCCTCGGCGCGCGCCCGGCTCTCGCAGTCGACCAGGTAGTACCCGGCCAGGAACTCCTTGGCCTCGATGTAGGGCCCGTCGCTGACCACCGGCGCCCCGTCGCGCACGCGGACCACAGTGGCCGTCGACGGGTCCGCCAGCGCCTGGGTGTTGATGAACTCCCCGGACTCGCGGATCGCGGTGATGAACCCGTCGTGGCCGTTCATGATGGCCTGGCGCTCGTCCTCGGCCAGCGAGTCCCACACGGACGGGTTCATGTGGAGCATGAGCAGGAACTTCATGGTGTCTCCCTATCAGGTCGGTCACCCAGCGGTCGGAGCCGCCGCGCGCGTTTCGACATCCGTGCGCGAATCGGGTGCACGGCAATCCGAAGGATGAGCGGCACAGCACGCTGTGTGAGGGTTGACCGGGACGTTGGGGAGGTAGCACATGACGGCCGCCGAGTCGGAGTACCCGCGGGCGCGGGCGCGCACCGCCAAGGAGCGCAAGGCCGCCCGGCCGCGGCCGATGTGGCTGCTGCGCTCCCAGCTCGCCGAGCTGCGCGAGCAGGTCGAGGCGGGCGACCCGAGCCGTCAGCACGCACTCGGCAAGCGCACCGCCCGCGAGCGCATCGACCTGCTGCTGGACGAGGACTCCTTCGTCGAGCTGGAGATGTACCGCACGCACCAGGCGCGCGGGTTCGGCATCGAGGACAACCGCCCGCACACCGACGGCGTGGTCGCGGGCTCCGGCACGGTCGACGGCCGCCGCGTGTTCGTCTACGCCCAGGACTTCACCCGCTTCGGCGGCTCGCTCGGCGCCGCGCACGCCGCCAAGATCCACAAGGTGATGGACCTGGCGCTGGCCGCGGGCGCGCCGCTGATCGGGCTCAACGACAGCGGCGGGGCGCGCATCCAGGAGGGCGCGCTCTCCCTCGACGGCTACGGCGGCATCTTCCGCCGCCACGTCGAGGCGTCCGGGGTGATCCCGCAGATCAGCGTGATCCTCGGCCCGTGCGCGGGCGGCGCGGCCTACTCGCCCGCCCTGGCCGACTTCACCTTCATGGTCCGCGACACCGCGCAGATGTACCTGACCGGGCCGGACGTGGTGCAGACCGTCACCGGCGAGGAGGTCAGCCACGACGAGCTCGGCGGCGCCGACGTGCACGGCTCCCGCTCCGGGGTGGCCGCCTTCGTCCACGACGACGAGGAGAGCTGCCTGCACGACGTGCGGTACCTGATCTCGCTGCTGCCGTCGAACAACCTCGAACCCGCCCCGGCGCTGCCCGCCCGCGGCGCCACCACCGACGAGCGGCCCCGGCTGGCCGAGATCGTCCCCACCGAGCCCAACCAGCCCTACGACATGCGCGAGGTGCTGGCCGAGCTGGTCGACGACGGCGAGTACATCGAGGTCCACGAGAACTGGGCCGCCAACGTCGTCTGCGCGCTGGGCCGCATCGACGGCGAGGTCGTCGGCGTGGTCGGCAACCAGCCGATGGTGTTCGCGGGCGTGCTGGACAGCCCGGGCGCCCAGAAGGCCGCCCGGTTCGTCCGCTTCTGCGACGCCTTCAACATCCCCCTGGTGACGCTGGTCGACGTGCCCGGCTTCCTGCCCGGCACCGAGCAGGAGCACGGCGGGATCATCCGCCACGGCGCGAAGCTGCTCTACGCCTACTGCGAGGCGTCGGTCCCGCGGGTGCAGGTGATCGTGCGCAAGGCGTACGGCGGCGCCTACATCGTGATGGACTCCCGCAGCGTCGGCACCGACCTGTCGCTGGCCTGGCCCACCAACGAGATCGCCGTGATGGGCGCCGAGGGCGCGGTCAACGTCCTGCACCGCAAGCGGCTCGCCGCCGCGGCCGACCCAGACGACCTGCGCGCCGAGCTGATCCAGGAGTACCGGGACACGCTGATGTACCCGCTTTACGCCGCCGAGCGCGGCCTGGTCGACGACGTCATCGACCCGGTGCGGACCCGGGCCGCCGTGGCCCGCGGGCTGGCGATGCTGCGCCACAAGCGCAGGCAGGCCCCCCGGCGCAAGCACGGGAACATCCCGCTGTAGCGCGCCCCCGACCGCCCCGGCCGCGCCCCCGGCGCGGCCGGGCGACCCCCGACGTCCGCGCCCCGCCGCGGCCCCGCTGTCGAGGAGGCGATGACCGCAGGCCACCCCCACCGCCGCCCTACCCAGCAAGCCCCCGGCCAGGGACCGCCCCGCGGTCCGCTGCGCCCACCGTGCCTGCCCACCCGGGGCCGGGCACCCGCACCAGCGGGGCGCCGCCGCGCTCCGCCCCGATCGCGCGGCCTGCCTGGCCAGGACCGCGGACGAGGAAAGGAAACGCGCTCATGGTCATCGTGATGTCGCCGGATGCGACGCAGGCCCAAGTCGCCGAGGTCGTGGCCCGGGTGGAGGCCGAGGGCGGACAGGCGTTCGTCAGCCGCGGCGTCGCCCGGGTCATCATCGGCCTGGTCGGCGAGGTCGACCGGTTCGCCTCGCTCGGCCTGGCCGCGCTGCCCGGGGTCGCCAAGGTGAAGCGGATCACCTCCGGGTACAAGCTGGTCAGCCGCGAGCACCACACCGCGCGGTCGGTGGTCGAGGTCGGCGGGGTCCCCATCGGGCCCGACAGCCTCACCCTCATCGCCGGGCCGTGCGCGGTGGAGACCCCGGAGCAGACGCTCGCCGCCGCGCGGATGGCCCGGGTCGCGGGCGCCACGCTGCTGCGCGGCGGGGCCTACAAGCCCCGCACGTCCCCCTACGCCTTCCAGGGCCTGGGCGTGGAGGGGCTGCGCATCCTGGCCGACGTGCGCGCCGAGACCGGCCTGCCGGTGGTGACCGAGGTCGTCGCGGCCAGCGATGTCGACGTGGTCGCCGAGCACGCCGACATGCTGCAGGTGGGCACCCGGAACATGCAGAACTTCCCGCTGCTGCAGGCCGTCGGCGCGGCGGGCAAGCCGGTGATGCTCAAGCGCGGCATGACCGCGACGATCGAGGAGTGGCTGCTCGCCGCCGAGTACATCGCCCAGCGCGGCAACCTCGACATCGTGCTGTGCGAGCGCGGGATCCGCACCTACGAGACCGCGACGCGCAACACCCTCGACGTCGCCGCCGTGCCGGTCGTGCAGCACCTGTCGCACCTCCCGGTGATCGTCGATCCGTCGCACTCCGGCGGCCGCCGCGACCTCGTGCTCCCGCTCAGCCGGGCCGGGCTGGCCGCGGGGGCCGACGGGCTGATCGTCGACGTCCACCCGCACCCGGAGACGGCGCTGTGCGACGGCCCGCAGGCCCTCGTCGGCGCCGACCTCGTCGAGCTCTCCCGCACGATCGCCACGTTCTCGTCGGTGATGGGCCGGGAGCCGTCGCGGTACGGGCGGTTGGCGGGGTAGGCCGCATGCCCGCCTCCTGGTGAACACCGCCCGCCGCGACGACGTCCGCGGCGGGCGGTGTTTGCCGGGGGGCGAACATCTACCCCAAGGATAGGAGTCGGGCCGGTCACGGGTAAGTGAACCGGGAAGCGGTCCATAGTGAATTCGTCATCGGAGCAAACGCTTGCCGCGCAACGGGAAACGCCGGAGCACCCAACGGTGCTCCGGCGTTCGCCAGCGCCTGCGGTCAGGCGGCCCAGGGCTCGGTCTTGGCGATGAAGCCCTCGGCGTGCAGCGGGGTGTTCATGTACGCCGCCACCTTCCACTGGCCGTTCTCGCGGGCGACGATCCACGCGGCGCGGACCTCCGAGTGCGGGGCGACCTCGGACTCGCCCTTCTCCAGGATGCCGCCCAGGGAGATCAGCACGGCCGCGTCCGGGCCCAGCGGGCGCAGGTCGATCGGCTTGCCCGCCACCTGGGTGCCCTTGTAGACGCCCTTGAACGCGGCCACGAGGTAGTCGCGCACCTGCTCCTTGCCCTTGAGGTGCACGCCGGGCAGCGTCATGGTGCCTTCCTCGGTGAACACGCTCGCGAAGGTCTCCGCGTCGTGGTAGGCCCAGGAGGCGAGGACCTTCTGGGTCAGCGAGGCGATGGCGACCTTGTCGCCGTCGGAGAGCGTGGTCATGGTTCTCCCTCAGATGTAGAGCGTGTTGGGTTCGAGGCCGCAGAGGACCCGGCCGTACAGCTCGGCGTTGGTGTTGGGGTGCATCAGCGCGTGCAGGTTGACCGCGGCGACGTCCCTGGCGAAGCGCTGGATCGGGATGTCGGTGTAGATCGACGACCCGCCGCTGGCGGTGGCGAAGATGTCCACCGCCTCCTTCGACAGCCGGACCACGGCGCCGAGGTCGGCGCGGGCGCGGGCGCGCTCCTCCAGCTTCCACTCGGTGCCGTCGACGCACTTGCCGTCGACGAGGTCGGTGAGCCGGTGGGCGTGGAACTCGGCCTGGTCCAGCTTCATGGTCGCCTCGGCCACCTGCAGGTGGGTCAGCGGCGCCTCGCGCTGGCTCTCGTAGGCGGTGTAGGTGATCTTGCGGTTGGGCAGCCTGCGCAGGAAGGCGTCCCGCGCTCCGCGGCCCATGCCCAGCACGGTGCCCACCGACGACGCGGCGGCCACCGGCAGCAGCGGCGCGTTGTAGATCACCGAGTCGGCGTTGCCCTGCGAGGCCGACTGGCCCTGCAGCACCGCGGGCAGCGGCACCACGCGCTGCTGCGGGATGAACAGGTCCTTGGCCACGGTGCTCACGCTGCCGGTGCCCTTGAGCCCGGAGGTGTACCAGTCGTCGACGACCAGCAGGTCCGACATCGGCACCAGCGCCATGACCGGGTAGGGCTCGCCCTCCGGCGGCATGAAGATCGCGATGATCTCCTGCCAGTGCGCGTGGTGCGCGCCGCTGATGAACTGCCACTTGCCGGTGACCACGATGCCGCCGTCGGCGGGCGCGGCCATCGCCGACGGGCTCAGCGTGCCGCAGATGCGGGTGTCGGGGGTGGAGAACACCTCGTCCTGGACCTCGTCGGGGAACAGGCAGGCCATCCAGCCCGGGATGGTGTAGACCGACGACACCCACGACGCCGACCCGTCGCCGCGGCCCAGTTCGGCGGCCACGTCGACCAGGGTGCGGGTGTCGGCCTCGAACCCGCCGTAGCGCTTCGGCCTGCGCAGCTTGAACAGCTCGGCGTCGGCCAGCGCCTCGACCACCTCGTCGTGCAGGCGCCGGTTCTCCTCCGCCCACCCCGCGTGCTTCTGCAGCAACGGCGCCAGCTTGGCAGCGCGTTGGACAAGTTCCTCTCGCGTCGGAACCTCGGTCGTCATTCGCCTTTCCTCCTACGCGCACTAGGGAATCCCTGTCGTACGGTCGCACCGCGGGATCGCGCCGGGCACCTTCGGCTGTGCGGGGTTGCGCCGGGGACGGCATCGCAGAAGACGCGCGATCCCCGCGGCGGGCGGACGATGTGCGGTGGTGAGGAATCCGATGTGGGGGTAGTCGATGCTGAACCGCCGCAAGCTGCTGGCCGTCGGCGGGGGAGCGGGCGCGGCCCTGCTCCTGTCCTACGGCTGGCGCGCATCCCTCCTGGCCGCCGCGCCCGGCTCGGACCTGCACGACCACAGCGAGTCCGCGGCAGGGGTGCTGGCCTCGCCGCCGTTCCCGCTCTTCGCCGCCCGGATGCCGGTGGTCCCCGACCTCGCGCCGGTGGCCAGGAGCGCGGCCGCCGACCTGTACCACCTCCCGGTGGTCCCCCGGACCGTGGAGATCCTCCCCGGCCTGCCGACCCCGGTGCTCACCTTCGGCGGCGCCTTCCCCGGCCCCACGATCCGGGCGAAGGCGGGCAGGCGCACCATCGTCACCGTCGCCAACCAGGCGGCCTCCCCGGCCAACGTCCACCTGCACGGCGGCCACGTCGCCCCCGAGCACGACGGCCACCCGATGGACGTCATCCTCCCGGAGCAGACCCGCGCCTACCTTTACCCGAACACGCAGCAGGGCGCGACCCTGTGGTACCACGACCACAGCCACCACACCGAGGCCGAGAACGTCTACAGAGGACTGCACGGCGCGTACATCATCGAGGACCCGGCCGAGCGATCCCTCAACCTGCCGTCCGGTCCGCACGACGTCCCCATCACCCTGCGCGACGCGCTGTTCGACCCGAGCGGGAACCTCGTCTTCGGCGGCAACCCCCGCGACCGCGATGTCATCCTGGCCAACGGCGTCCCGGTTCCGCACTTCCCGGTCGCCGCCCGCAAGTACCGCCTCCGGCTGATCAACGCCGCCACCGAGCGCTCGTTCAAGCTCAGCCTCGGCGAGGGCGACGAGCTGCTGCAGATCGCCTCCGACGGCGGCCTGCTGCCCGCCCCGGTCGCCCGCACCGAGGTGTCCATCAGCTCCGGCGAGCGGGTGGAGGTCGTGGTCGACTTCGCCCGCTACGCCGTCGGCGCCCAGGTGGTCCTGCACCACGAGGGCGGCCCGGTCCTGCGCTTCGACGTCACCCACCCGGCGGCCGACCGCAGCCGCGTCCCGGGCACCCTGCGCGAGCTGCCCGCCCTGCCCGCCGCGACGGTGCACCGCGACGTCGTCCTGGCCTTCGACCGCAGCAGCGGCGCGGCGGTCGGCGTGGTCAACGGCAAGCCCTTCGACCCGGTCCGCGTCGACTTCCAGGTCAAGCGCGGCAGCACCGAGGTGTGGACCGTCCACAACGCCGACATCGAGCCTGCGATCGCGCACAACTTCCACATGCACCTCGTGCAGTTCACCGTGCTGTCCCGCAACGGCGGCGCGCCAGGTCCTGACGACTTCGGGCGCAAGGACACCGTCGCCCTCGCCCCCGGCGAGACGGTGCAGGTGCAAGCCCACTTCGCCACCGAGCACCTGGGCAAGTACATGTTCCACTGCCACTTCCTGAAGCACTCGTCCCTGGGCATGATGGCCACGATGGAGATCGTCGCCTGACCCCGCGGCCGCCCGCCGGGGAGCGGGCGGCCCCTGGCCGCGTGCCCGCGGTGTCAGAGCTCTGTCAGATCCGGCTGCTTGGGTGGCATTCGAGCGAGCCGGGAGGACAAGATCATGGCGGCAGCGCACGAGCCCGTGGCCATCGTGGGGATCGGTCTGCGGACCCCCGGCGGCAGCCGGACGCCGGAGGAGTTCGCCGAGTTCCTGCGCGGCGGCGGCAGCGGCATCACCACCAGGGACGGCCAGGCGGGCGGCTACCTCGACCGCATCGACGAGTTCGACGCGGCGTTCTTCGGCCTGACCCCGGTCGAGGCCCAGTACACCGACCCCACCCACCGGCTGCTGCTGGAGACGGTGTGGGAGGCGCTGGAGAACGCCGCCATCGACCCCACCGGCACCCGCGGCGGCAACGGCGGGGTCTACGTCGGCTCGGGCACCTCCGACTACGCCCTGGAGATCGACCGCCTGCGCGAGGAGGACCTCGACGGCGCGCTCGCCGCGGGGATCACCCCGTTCGCGCTGTCGGGCAGGCTGTCGTACTTCCTGGACTGGCGCGGCCCCAGCATGACCGTCGACGCCGCGGGCGCGTCCTCGCTCACCGCCCTGCACCAGGCGATCGTCGGCCTGCGCAGGCGCGAGTGCGACATCGCCCTGTGCGCGGCGGCCAACACCCTGCACAGCCCCCGACCCAGCGCCATCCTCAAGGCCGCCAACGTGCTCTCCGCCGACGGCCGGGTCAAGGCGTTCGACGACGCCGCCGACGGCTACGTCCGGGCCGAGGGCGCGGCCGCCATCGTCCTCAAGCGGCTGGTCGACGCCCAGCGCGACGGCGACCGCGTCCTGGCGGTCGTGCGCGGCACCGCCGTCGGGCAGGACGGCGACGGCCCCGGCATCTCGGTGCCCAACGGCGCGGCCCAGGAGCGGGTCATCCGCGCCGCCCTCGCCGACGCCCGGCTCGACCCCGCCGACGTCTCCTACGTCGAGGCGCACGGCCTGGGCACCCCGCTGGGCGACCCGATCGAGCTGGGCGCCATCGCCGACGTGTTCACCAGCGCGGTCGCCGTGGGCTCGGTGAAGACCAACGTCGGCCACCTCGAACCGGCCGCCGGGCTGGTCGGCCTGGTCAAGGCGGTGCTCCAGATCCGCGCCGGGCAGATCTTCGCCCACCTGAACTTCGAGACGCCCTCGGCGCGCATCCCCTGGGACCGCTACCCGATCACCGTGCCCACCGCCGCCCAGGACTGGCAGGCCGAGCAGCGCCGCGCCCTGGTCAACAGCTTCGGCTTCGGCGGGGCCATCGCCACCGCCGTGGTGGAGCAGGCGCCCGCCCGCCCCGAGCACGCCGCGGACGACGGCGCGCACGTGTTCACCCTGTCGGCGAAGAACCGGCGGGCCCTGCGCGCCCAGGTCGAGCGCCACCGCGACCTCGACGGCGACCTCGCCGACCTGTGCTACACCGCCGCCGTCGGCCGCGCCCACTTCAAGCTGCGCGTCGCAGGCGTCGTCCGCACCCACGACGACCTGCGCGCCCTGCTCGCCCAGGAGCCCGACGACGGCCCGGACGAGACCCCCAAGGTCGCCTTCCTGTTCGACGACGCCGTCCCCGCCGATGATGACGACGCGGTGCTGCGCGCCTTCCCCGTCTACCGCGCCGCCGCCGAGGAGTGCGAGCGCGCGGGCCACGGCAGGCTGTTCACCACCCAGTACGCCCTCGCCCAGCTCTGGCTGTCCTGGGGCGTCAAACCCGGGATCATGGTCGGCCGGGGGACCGGCGAGATCGTCGCCGCCACCGTCTCGGGCCTGTTCACCGTGGCCGACGCCGCCAAGGTCGTCGCGGGCGACGTCGACGGGGTCCGCTTCGGCGAGACCACGCTGGCGTTCGTCGCCGCCCTCTCGGGCAAGGTCGCCCGCCGCGGCGAGATCACCAAGCCGGACTACTGGCGCAGGCAGGCCGTCGAGACCCCGGACTTCGCCGCCGCGCTGACCGCGGTGGAGCGCCGCGGCGCCCACGTCCTGCTGGAGCTGGGGCCGCCCACCGGCGACCCCGGCCGCCTGCCCTGCCGCGGCGGCGACGACGCGCACCTGCACGCCCTGGCCGAGCTGTACCGCCAGGGGGCCGCCGTCCGCTGGGCGGGCTTCTACCGGGGCCGGGAACGGGCCAAGACCGCGCTGCCGACCTACGCCTTCGACCGCAAGCGCTTCTGGCTGCCCGCCCCCGCCCCCCGCCTCGACGCCCAGCACCACCCCCTGCTGGGCGTCGAGGCGGACTGGCCGCAGGGCCGGGAGTTCCGCGCCGTCATCAGCCCCGACCACCCCGCCTACCTGGCCGACCACGTGGTCGGCGGGCAGATCGTGTTCCCGGGGGCCGGTTACGTGGAGATCCTGCTGGCGCTGCAGGACGCGGTGTTCGGCGACGCGGGCCGCACGCTCACCGAGGTCCGCATCCGCGAACCGCTGTTCGTCGCCGAGCAGACCGAGATCCGCACCCGGCTCTGCCACGCGGGCGCGGTCGAGATCGTCAGCGTGCTCGACGGCGGGGTGGAGCGCGTGCACGCCACCGCCATGCTCGGCGGTCCGCGCCACCACGCCGACCCCGGCCCGCCCGGCCGCGACCTGCGGGCCCGCGCCGCGGCCTGCGGGCAGGCCGACGACGTGCGCGAGACCGAGGAGCTGTACCCGGACTTCGCCGCGGTCGGCATGGGCTACGGCCCGGCCTTCCAGCGCATCCGGGCGGCCTTCCAGTTCGGCGCCGACTTCGCCGTCGGCGACCTGCGCGGCGAGCGGACCACCGGGATGGAGTTCCTGCCGCCCCCGGTGCTCGACGGCGCCCTGCACACCATCGCCCCGCTGATCGACGACGGCCACAACTACCTGCCGGTGCGCTTCGGCGAGCTGCGGCTGTTCAAGAAGCCGAAGTCCGAGGACCTGCGGGTGCTGCTGCGCCTGACCGACGGCGAGGACGACCGCACGGCCGACCTGCTGGTGCTGGAGGACGACGAGCCCGTAGTCGAGCTGCGCGGCTTGGGCTTCAAGCGGCTGGCGGCCGGGCCCGGTTTCCTGCACCGCCGGGTCTGGGTGAAGCGCTCGCAGCTCCCGCCCGCCACCGACGAGCCCCGCCACGTGCAGTTCATCGGCGGCGACGCCGCGGTGTACGCCGAGCGGGCCAAGGAGCTGGGCGTCCAGCTCTCCACCGGGGACGAGCTGGCCGACGGCGTCACCGACGTCTGCTGGTTCCACCGCCCCGGCCCGCCGCCCGCCGTCGACGGCAAGCGGCTGTGGATCATCACCGAGCGCGCCCAGTGGCTGCCGGGCGACACCCTGTCCGCCCCCGCGGGCATCTGGGGCGAGGACGCCCCGGGCATCCTGGTCGACCTGCCCCCGGGCGGCGACCCGGCGTTCGCCCAGGAATGGGTCCGCGACACCGGCGAGACCCGCATCGCCTACCGCGACGGCCACCGCTACGTGCGCAGGCTCCTGCCCGCGCCGCAGCCGACCGACGCCAACCTGGCGCTGACCATCACCGAGCACGGCCGCTTCGCCGACATCAAGCCGCTGCCGGTGCCCGACGAGCTGCCCTCGGGCTCGGACATCCAGGTCCAGGTGCAGGCCGCCGGGCTGAACTTCAAGGACGTCCTCAACGCCCTGGGCATGCTCAAGCAGCACGCCGAGAGCACGGGCGCGGAGTACACCGCGCAGCCGTTGGGCTTCGAGTGCGCAGGCACCGTGCTCGCCGCCGGCCCCACGGCCACCTTCGAGCCGGGCGACGAGGTGATCGTCAACTACTCCGGGCTGATGGCCAGGCGGGTGACCGTCCCCTCGGCCACGGCGGTGCCCAAGCCCGCCCGGCTGAGCTGGACCGAGGCCGCGGGCCAGGCGTCGGCCTACGTGACCGCCCACTACGCCCTGCACCACCTGGCGAGGATGAAGGCGGGCGACCGCGTGCTCATCCACGCCGCCGCCGGTGGCGTCGGCCAGGCCGCGGTGCAGCTGGCCAAGGCTGCAGGCGCGCAGGTCTACGCCACGGCGAGCCCGCACAAGTGGCCCGTCCTGGCCGCCCAGGGCGTGGAGCACCTGATGAACTCGCGCACCCTGGACTTCGCCGACCAGATCCCCGGCGGCGTCGACATCGTGCTCAACAGCCTGAACAAGGAGTTCATCCCGGCCGGGCTGCGGACGCTGGCCCCCGGTGGCCGGTTCATCGAGCTGGGCAAGGTCGGGGTGTGGTCGACCGCGCAGGTGGCGGCCGAGTTCCCGCACGTGGAGTACCACAACTTCGACTTCAGCGAGCTGCCTGCCGACGAGGTCGTGCGGATCAACAAGGAGATCATGACCGACGTGGCCACCCGGCTGGCCGACGGCGGCCTCGACCCGGTCACCACGACGGCCTACAGCCTCGACGAGGTGGAGGAGGCGTTCGGCGTCCTCAGCCGCGGCGCCAACGTCGGCAAGCTGGTCCTGGTGTTCGACCAGCGGCCCACCCGCCCCGTCGCCGTCCGGCCGGACCGCACCTACGTGATCACCGGCGCGGACACCGAGCTGGGCGCCCGCACGGCTGAGAAGCTGGTCGCCCTCGGCGCGCGCCACCTCGCCCTGGTCGGCCCCGGTCCCGTCGCCGAGTTGGACGCCGAGGTCAGCACGCACGGACCGGACTTGGCCGGGCTGGCCGAGCGGCCCCCGGTGGCGGGCGTCGTCCACGCCGCCACCGACCCCGACCTGGCCTGGACGCTGCACGAGGCGTTCCCGCAGGTGGACTTCTTCGTCACCTACTCGCGCCTGGCGGCGCTGGCGGGCATCGAGCCCAACGCCGCCGACGAGGCCCTCGACCACCTGGCCCACCGCCGGGCCACGGCCGGGCTGCCCGCGCTGAACATCGCGTGGGGCCCGATCGGCGCGGCCCAGGACGGGCTGCACGCCGTCGCGCCCGCCAAGGCCATGCGCACCTTCGCCGCCCTGCTCGGCTCGCCAGCGGTCTCGGTGACCGCGGGCGCGGCCGACTGGGGCTCCGACCCGATGTTCGAGTCGCTGGCCAAGGCCGACGGCGGCGCGACCGGCGCGCAGGTGGACCTGCCCGCGCTGCTCGCCCTGCCTGCCGAGCAGCGCAGGGCGGCCCTGGAGGACTTCATCCGGGTCAAGGTCGCCGAGGTGCTGCGCTTCCCCGACGCCGACGAGGTGGGCCCCCGGACGAAGTTCGCCCGGCTCGGCTTGGACTCGCTGGTCGCGGTGGAGCTGAAGAACGCGCTGGAGGCCGCCTTCGCCATCCCGCTGCCCGCGGCGGTCGCCTTCGACCACCCCACGGCAGCCCAGCTCGCCGAGTTCGTGGACGGCCTGCTGACCACCTGAGAGGGAAGCCCGATGCCCGAGGTCCTCCTCCTCTGCGTCCACTTCGACGACGCGCCGGACACCACCCCGACCTCGCGCGCGGTGACCCTCCACCACCCCTCCGGCCGCCGCTTCGTCGTCACCGAGCTCGCCGACACCCCACCGCCGCCCGAGGACGAGGGGGCAGAGTCGATCTGGTGACCCGGCCACGGCGAGCGCCGCAAGCGCCGCCACCAGGCACCCCGCCACCGGCGAGTACACCCACGCATGCA
The DNA here is from genome assembly GCF_053604195.1 of Actinokineospora sp. NPDC004072. Taxonomy (NCBI): domain Bacteria; kingdom Bacillati; phylum Actinomycetota; class Actinomycetes; order Pseudonocardiales; family Pseudonocardiaceae; genus Actinokineospora; species Actinokineospora sp. NPDC004072. The sequence goes on from NZ_JBSGHB010000012.1 coordinate 199,094, forward strand.
CCACGAACAACGCCGCCAAGCACCCACTGGGCGTCCCCGCCCACCGGGGCACGGCGAACCACGCCGCTGGACACGCGAACGGCCGTCCGAGTCCCACGGGCGGCCCGAGCGAGGCGGGCAGTCCTGCCGGACACCCAGCCACCACCCGAACCGGTGACCGGTTACGCCAGACCCCCGCCACTCGGCGAACCAGGCGGGCGAGGGCGCCCGACCGGTCGGCCTGCGCCGACCGGCTGTGCTGCGCCCAGCAGGCGGGCCGCATCGAGCGGATGTGCTGTGTCGACCGGGTGTGCGTCGACCGGGTGGGCTGTGTCCGGCGGGTGGGCTGTGTCGGGCCGGTGGGCTGTGTCGAGTGGGTGGGCTGCGTTGAGTGGGTGGGCTGTGTCGACCGGGTGAGTTCTGTCGGGCGGGTGGGCTGTGTCGAGTGGGTGGGGTGTGTGGAGCGGGCGGGCATGGGCTGGCGTGCGCTCGGCCGGAACAGGCGGGGCGGCTTCGGGGGGACGGGCAGGGGGAGGAAGCGGGCTGGGCAGGTGGGGCGGAGCTGGTTGGTGGTCATGAATCCAGCATCGGGAGCGGTGTTGGTGGCTGGCCACCTCGATTCCGAGCCTGTGGACAACTCCGGTTCGCGGGCTCTCGCCCGGGTGGCGGGGGCCGAGTACGGTGCGGGGCGTGGCACAGCCTCCGCGTGATCCGTACCAGCAGCGTTCCGGTTCCCAGCCTGCTCAGCCGGGTGGTCACCAGCAGCGACCGGACCCGTACCAGGGGCAGGCGTGGGGTGGGCGCCCGGCGGAGGGTGAGGGGCAACCGCACGGGGCGCCGCAGCAGGCCTGGCAGCCGCACCACGACGCCCAGTGGCCGCACCAGGACCTCCAGCGGCCACAGCAGGAGGCCCAGTGGGCCCGCCAGGACGCTCGGCAGCCGCAGGAGGCGTGGCAGCCGCAGGACGTCCCGCAGGCCCAGCACGGGGCCTGGCAGCCCCAGGAGGAGGCTCGGCGAGCACACCAGGAGTTCCGGCAGCCGCAGGGCGCGCGCTCGGCGCAGCAGGAGTTCCGGCAGTCGCAGGATGCCTGGCAGCCGCAGGACGTCCGGCAGCCACAGGATGTCCGGCAGTCGGCGGGTGTCTGGCAGCCGCAGGGAGGGCGGCAGCTGCAGCGGGAGGGGGCTCCGCGGCGGGAGGGCGGGCCGCGGCGGTTGCGGGGGCGGCGGGTGTTGGGGGCTGGGCTGGTGCTGGCCATCCTCGGCGCGCTGGTTCTGCTGGTCAGCGTGACGTTGCTGCCGTGGGTGGATGGGGAGCTCTCGCTGGCCGGGGTGTGGGATCGGGTGACCGGGCTGCCGGAGATGGGGTTCGGGGACTGGTACGTGCTCGTCGCCGGTTATCCGCTGGTCGCGCTGGGCATCCTGCTGTCATTCGCCGCCGTGCTGGAATCGGTGGCGATGAAGGTGATCTGGGTGGCGCTCACCGTGCTCGGCCTCGGCTACGTCGGGTTCCGGTACGGCGTCGGGCCCCTTACCGGAATGTTCGGCGAGGGGAGCGGGTTCTCACTTGGTGAGATCGGCGTCGCCGCGGGGGCGCTCGCGGGCATCGTCGTGGTGCTGTTCGTGCTCAAGTCGGCGGTCGGGATGTTCCGCAGGATCGCCGGTCTGGTCCTGTTGGGACTGTCCGCTGTGCACATCAGCGCCGTAGTCGATCTGGTGGACGCCAACGGGTTCGGCGATCTCAGCGCTGGCGCGTACGGTCCGGCGCTGGGTTACCTGCTGGCCGGGGCGGCCGCGTTCGTCGGGCCGGGGAGCCTGGTCCCGGGGCGCTGACCGATGGCATCATTTTCCGCGGTGAGGTAATTTCGTCCGTGGCCGAGAGGCGCTGCAACGGACTACGGTCCGCCACGCTCGGCCGGGTCCACCGCGAAACAAGGGCGCCTCCCACGACTAACGGGAGGTGACGGGTGCGCACGACGCTGACGGAGCTGCTGGACCAGCGGATCGCGGTCCTCGACGGAGCGTGGGGCACCATGCTCCAGGGCGCCAAGCTCACACCGCAGGACTACCGCGGCGATCTCATCGGCGACCACCCCTGCGACGTCACCGGCGACCCGGACCTGCTGAACCTGACCCGCCCGGACGTCATCCTCGACATCCACCGCCAGTACCTGCGCGCGGGCGCGGACATCACCACCACCAACACCTTCACCGCCACCAGCATCGGCCAGGCGGACTACCAGCTGCAGCCGCTGGTCCGGGAGATGAACCTGCGCGGCGCCCAGCTGGCCCGCCAGGCCGCCGACGAGTTCGGCGGGCGGTTCGTCGCCGGGTCCATCGGCCCGCTCAACGTGACCCTGTCGCTGTCGCCGAAGGTCGACGACCCGGCCTACCGCGCGGTCGGGTTCGACGAGGTGGCCCAGGCCTACGCCGAGCAGATCGCCGCGCTGGCCGAGGGCGGGGTCGACCTGCTGCTGGTCGAGACCGTCTTCGACACGCTCAACGCCAAGGCCGCCGTGGCCGCGGCGCGCGAGGTCGCCCCGCACCTGCCGCTGTGGATCTCGGTGACCATCGTCGACCTGTCCGGCCGCACCCTGTCCGGGCAGACCGTCGAGGCGTTCTGGAGCTCCATCGAGCACGCGAACCCGCTGGTCGTGGGCCTGAACTGCGCGCTGGGCGCGGAGGAGATGCGCCCGCACGCCGCGGAGATGGCCCGGCTGGCGGGCACCTACACCGCCTGCCACCCCAACGCGGGCCTGCCCAACGCCTTCGGCGGCTACGACCAGACCGCCGAGGAGACCGCGCGGCTGCTCGGCGGGTTCGCCGCCGACGGCATGGTCAACATCGTCGGCGGCTGCTGCGGCACCACGCCCGACCACATCGCCAAGATCGCCGCCGCGGTCGAGGGCGTCGCGCCCCGGCACGTGCCCGCGCCGCCCGCGGCCACCCGGTTCAGCGGGCTGGAGCCCTTCGCCATCGGCGCCGACACCGGCTTCGTGATGATCGGCGAGCGCACCAACGTCACCGGCTCGGCGAAGTTCCGCAGGCTCATCGAGGCCAAGGACTACCAGGCCGCGGTCGACGTCGCGCTGGACCAGGTGCGCGGCGGGGCGAACATGCTCGACGTCAACATGGACGCCGACCTGCTCGACAGCGAGCAGGCGATGACCACCTTCCTCAACCTCATCGCCACCGAGCCCGAGGTGGCGCGCATCCCGATCGTCGTCGACAGCTCGCGGTGGAGCGTGCTGGAGGCCGGGCTCAAGTGCGTGCAGGGCAAGGGCGTGGTCAACTCGATCAGCCTCAAGGAGGGCGAGGCCCAGTTCCTCGAGCAGGCCAAGCGCATCCGCGACTTCGGCGCGGGCGTGGTCGTCATGGCCTTCGACGAGCAGGGCCAGGCCGACACCGCCGACCGCAAGGTCGAGATCTGCGGCCGCGCCTACGACCTGCTGATCCGCAAGGCGGGCTTCCCGCCGGAGGACATCATCTTCGACCCGAACGTGCTGGCCGTGGCCACCGGCATCAGCGAGCACGACAACTACGCCAAGGAGTTCCTCGACGCGCTGCCGCGGATCAAGGAGCGCTGTCCGGGCGCGCGCACCAGCGGCGGCATCTCCAACCTGTCGTTCTCCTTCCGCGGCAACGACGTCGTGCGCGAGGCCATGCACTCGGCGTTCCTGTTCCACGCGGTCAAGCGCGGGCTGGACATGGGCATCGTCAACGCCGGTCAGCTCGCGGTCTACGAGGACATCCCGGCCGACCTGCTGGAGCTGGTCGAGGACGTGCTCTTCGCCCGCCGCCCGGACGCCACCGACCGGCTGGTGGCCTTCGCCGAGACGGTCAACGGCAAGAGCAAGAAGCGCACCGTCGACCTGTCCTGGCGCGAGGCCCCGGTCGCCGAGCGGCTGGCGCACGCGCTGGTGCACGGCATCGTGGACTTCATCGAGGAGGACACCGAGGAGGCCCGCGCCGCCGCAGCGCGGCCGCTGGACGTCATCGAGGGTCCGCTGATGGACGGCATGAAGATCGTCGGCGACCTGTTCGGCTCGGGCAAGATGTTCCTGCCGCAGGTGGTCAAGAGCGCGCGGGTGATGAAGCGCTCGGTGGCGTACCTGGAGCCGTTCATGGAGGCGGAGAAGGCCAAGCTGGCCGCGGGCGGGGAGCAGAGCCGCGGCAACGGCAAGGTCGTGCTCGCCACGGTCAAGGGCGACGTGCACGACATCGGCAAGAACATCGTCGGCGTCGTGCTGGGCTGCAACAACTACGAGGTCATCGACCTGGGCGTGATGGTGCCCGCGGCGAAGATCCTCGACACCGCCGTCGCCGAGGGCGCCGACGCGGTCGGCCTGTCCGGGCTGATCACCCCGTCGCTGGACGAGATGGTCGCCGTGGCCACCGAGATGCAGCGCCGCGGGCTCAAGCTGCCGCTGCTCATCGGCGGCGCGACGACCTCGCGCCAGCACACCGCGGTGCGCATCGCCCCCGCCTACGACTCGGCCACCGTGCACGTGCTCGACGCCTCCCGCGTCGTCGGCGTGGTCTCCGACCTGCTCGACCCCGACCGCGCGGCGGCGCTGGCCGAGGCCAACCGGGTCGAGCAGGCCCGGCTGCGCGAGCAGCACGAGGCCCGCGAGCGCAGCCCGATGCTGAGCCTGGAGAAGGCGCGGGCCAACCCCGAGCGGGTCGACTTCACCGACCTGCCGGTGCCCGCCTTCACCGGCGTGCGCCAGGTCGCGCCGTCGATCGCCGAGCTGCGGGAGATGATCGACTGGCAGTTCCTGTTCCTGGCCTGGGAGCTGCGCGGCAAGTACCCGGCGATCCTGGAGCAGCCCGTGGCCCGCGAGCTGTTCGACGACGCCAACGCCCTGCTGGACCAGATCATCGCCGACGGCTCGTTCACCGCCCGCGGCGCCTACGGTTTCTGGCCCGCGCGCTCGGTCGGCGACGACATCATCCTGGAGGGCGCCCCCGCGTTCCCGATGCTGCGCCAGCAGACGCAGAAGCCGGAGGGCCGCCCGAACCGCTGCCTGGCCGACTACGTGGCCCCCGAGGGCGACCACCTGGGCGGGTTCGCCGTGGCCATCCACGGCGCCGAGGAGCTGGCCGCGCACTACGAGGCCCAGCACGACGACTACCGCGCCATCATGGTCAAGGCGCTGGCCGACCGCCTCGCCGAGGCGTTCGCCGAGCACCTGCACCTGCAGGCCCGGCGGGAGTGGTTCGAGCCCGACGCCGACCCGGCGATCGAGGACCTGCACGCCGAGCGCTTCCGCGGCATCCGCCCGGCGCTGGGCTACCCGGCCTCGCCGGACCACAGCCTCAAGCGCGACCTGTTCACCCTGCTCGACGCCGAGGCCATCGGCATGGGCTTGACCGACTCGTTCGCGATGACCCCGGCGGCCAGCGTCAGCGGCCTGATCTTCGCCCACCCGGCCTCGCGCTACTTCACCGTGGGCAGGCTGGGCCGCGACCAGGTCGCCGACTACGCCCAGCGGCGCGGGCTGCCGCTGGCCGAGGTGGAGCGCTGGCTGCGCCCCAACCTCGCCTACGACCCGGACTAGTCCGCGGTGCTGGTGGTGGAGAGGATCTCCCGCGCCTGCTCGGCGGCGCGGGCGATGCTCTCCCCGACGAAGTCCATGAACCGGGCGATGTTCTCCAGCCGGACGGCGGCCGGGGTGCCGGGGCCGAGCACGTCGACCCCGCGCCGCGCGGTCTCGGCGAGCTGCAGGTTGGTCTGCACGGTGGCGAGCATCGACTGGTACCAGACGTCGTTGTCGGCGAGGTAGCGCTCGCGGCGGCGGTCGTCGCGCTCGCGGCGGACGAGGCCCTGGCCCTCCAGGAACGCGATGGCCTTGGAGATCGACGCCGGGCTGACCTGCAGGCGCTGGACCAGCTCGGCTGCGGTGAGGCTGCCTGCGTCGGTGGTGAACAGGCTGGTCAGCACGCGCGCCATCGTCTTGGGCAGCCCCTGCTGCATGAACAGCGCCGCGAACGCCTCCTCGTACTCGCGCACCGCGTCGGGGTCGCGGCCGTCGGCCTGCCGGGGCGGCTGCTGCCCGCGGGGCCGGGCCTGCCTGCGGCGGTGGGCGCGGCGCTCGGTGGCCAGGTGGGCCAGGTCGGCGCGGTAGGCGGTGGGGCCGCCGTTGCGCATGACCTCCCGGGTGATGGTCGAGGTCGGGCGGCCGAGCCGCCGGGCGATCTCGGCGTAGGCCAGGCCGTCGGCCAGGCCCAGCGCGATCTGCTGGCGTTCCTGCTGGTCGAGCCTGCCTCCCGGCACCGCGCCCTCCTCGATCGGGTCCGGCGGCCAGCATAGCGTTCACCGCGCATCATTGCAACGCAGGAGTTGCGTTAGATTCAGAATCGTTGCAACGAAATCATGGCTGTGACCTGCAAATCTTCTAGCTCAGTGCAACAAGCTTGTTGCTCGATCTGCGAACGCAACGTAGCGTTTCGCATGTCGGAAACAACGAGCACAGGAGCTGAGCACGATGCGCAAGTTCGACACCCCCGCCCCCATCGCCACCGTCGTCGACGTCCCCGTCGGCCGGGTCCACCTCATCGCCGCCGACCGGGCCGACACCGCGGTCGAGGTGCTGCCCACCGACCCCGGCAAGGGCCGCGACGTGCAGCTGGCCGAGCAGACCCGGGTCGAGTTCGCCGACGGCGTCCTGCGGATCCACGCCCCGGTCCGCAAGTCGGCCCTCGGCAGCCCCGGCTCCCTCGACGTGACGGTCCAGCTCCCGTCCGGGTCGCGGGTCGAGGCGAAGACGGCCAGCGCGGACCTCCGCGGGGTCGGCCGCTTCGGCGAGTTCGCCTACGAGGGCGCGCAGGGCGCGGTCAAGGTCGACGAGGCCGCGAGCCTCCGCGTGACCACCCACGCAGGCGACATCGCCGTCGGCCGCCTCACCGGGCCTGCGGAGATCAGCACCAGCAAGGGCGACATCGAGGTCGCCGAGGCCACGCGCGGCACGGTCGTGCTGCGCACCCGGGCGGGCAACGTGTCCGTCGGCGCCGCCGCGGGCGTCACCGCGTCGCTGGACGCGGGCACGGGCCACGGCCGGGTCAGCAACTCCCTGAAGAACTCCGGTGGCCCGGTCGACCTGGCCATCCACGCCACCACCGCCTACGGCGACATCGCCGCCCACAGCCGCTGAGGACCGGACATGAGCACCGAACAGGCATACCGCGCCGCCGAGCGCCTCCTGCGCCGCCCCGCCCGACCCGGCGAGCTGGTCGTCGGCGACAAGATCCGCCCGACCTGGCTCGGCGACCGGTTCTGGTACCCGGTGGCCACCGGGGCGGGCAGGCGGTTCGTGCTGGTCGACCCCGCGGCAGGCACCCGCGAACCCGCCTTCGACCACGCCCGCCTGGCTGCCGCCCTGACCGCGGCGGCCGGGCAGCCGGTCGACCCGGACGCGCTGCCCTTCCCGGCCATCGACCTGACGGCGGACGCGGTGGAGTTCGCCGCGTTCGGCGAGTTCTGGCGCTGCGGGCTGGCCGACTACACCTGCGAGCGGGCCGAGTTCACCCCGCCAGGCAACCCGCTGGAGGTGATCTCCCCGGACGGCAAGGTGGCGGTGTCGCGCCGGGGTCACGACCTCTGGGCGCGCTCCGACGGCCGCGAGTGGCCGCTGACCACCGACGGCGCGCCCGACCACGGGTACGGCTACGGCCCTGCCTCCGCTGGCAATCCGACGCTGCTGCGCAAGCTCGGCCTGCCGCACCTGCCGCCTGCGATCGCGTGGTCGCCGGACTCGACCAAGGTGCTGGCGCACCGGACCGACGAGCGCCGCGTCCGGCTGACCCACCTGGTGGAGTCCCGGCCCGCCGACGGCGGCCCACCGGTGACCCACGCCCAGCGCTACGCCTACGCGGGGGACGAGCACCTGCCGCTGGCGGAGCTGGTCGTGCTGGATGTCGCCGCAGGCACGGTGGTCCGCGCGCAGCACGAGCCGCTGCTCATGGCGCAGCTGTCGCCGATCGCCCTGCAGTGGGCGTGGTGGTCGCCGGACGGCTCGGCGGTGTACTTCCTCGACCGGCCGCGGGACATGCGCACGCTCGCGCTCAAGCGGCTGGACCCGCTCACCGGCGAGGTCACCACGGTGCTCAGCGAGTCCGGGCCCACCCGCGTGGAACCCAACCAGTGGTGCTTCGAGCCGCCCATCGTGCGGGTGATCGGCGACGAGGTGCTGTGGTACTCCCAGCGCGACGGCTGGGGCCACCTGTACCGGTACGACCTGCGCAGCGGCGCGCTGCTGGGGCAGGTCACGTCGGGGGAGTGGGCCGTCCGCCAGATCCTCCATGCGAACGGGACCGAGGTGTTCTTCACCGCCGCCGGTCTGGTCGAGGGCGACCCCTACCGCCGCACGGTGTGCCGGATCGCCTTGGACGGCACCGGTTTCACCAGGATCACCCCCGACGAGCTGGACCACGTCGTCACCCTGCCGGAGAGCAAGGCGTTCTTCATCGACTCGGCTTCCACTGTGGACACCGCGCCGGTGTCGACCGTCCGCGACTGGTCCGGCCGGGTGCTCGTCGAGCTGGAGCGCGCCGACATCACCGCGCTGGCAGGCACCGGCTGGACGCCGCCGGAGCGCTTCTGCGTCAAGGCGGCCGACGGGGTGACCGACATCTACGGCGTGCTCTACCGGCCGCACGGGTTCGACCCGTCCCTGCGCTACCCGGTGGTGGACACCCTCTACCCCGGTCCGCAGGTCAACCGGGTCGCCCCGGGCTTCGACCCGGGCGGGATGGGCCTGGACGCCGAACCGCTGGCCGCGCTGGGCTTCGTGGTGGTCGCGGTGGACGGGCGCGGCACCCCGGGGCGGGACAAGGCCTTCCACGACGCCTCCTACGGCCGCTTGGCCGACGCGGGCGCGCTGGTCGACCACGTGGCCGCGCTGCGGCAGCTCGCCGAGACCCGGCCGTGGATGGACCTGGACCGGGTCGGCGCTTTCGGCCACTCCGGGGGCGGGTTCGCCGCGGTGCGGGCGATGCTGGACCACCCCGACGTCTACCGGGTCGGGGTCGCCCTCTCCGGCTCGCACGACGCGCGCTGCTTCAACCCCGGCTTCGTGGAGGCCTACGACGGGGCCGACAACCCCGAGGCGTGGGCCCGCTCGGCCAACGTCGACCGGGCGGGGGAGCTGGCGGGCAGGCTGCTGCTCGTCCACGGCGAACTCGACGACCAGGTCCACCCGGACCAGACGCTGCGCCTGGCCGACCGGCTCATCGCCGCCGACAAGGACTTCGAGCTGCTGGTCGTGCCCGGCGCCGAGCATGCGTTCCTCGACTGCCTCGCCTATGTCCGCAAGCGCTGCTGGGATTTCCTGGTGCGCGAGCTGATGGGGCGCACCCCGCCCGCATATCGGCCCGCCCCGATCGTCGTCGGGCCGGAGTTGCTCGCCGAGATGTTCGCCTGAAATTTGGAATCGGCGGGACAACGGTCGCGCCGGGAATTGGGTGTGTGCTACAACTGGGGTTGTCGGTCGATGCACCGCCGGTGGCCTGCGAGTTTTCGTTTCTCGGCGACATTCTTGTCAGGGATCGACAAGTCTTCGCCGGTCCGCGGGACGGGGCCTGGGGGAATCCTTGCCCCGTCCCAGCGGCGTTGGTTAGCGTTCAGTCCGGACAGCATCCGATGCGGCGGGTGAAATCCCCGCCGCAATTCGATTCGGCCCTTCGGGGGACGGGCTCGTCGATTGTTCGCGCACGTATCATCGCTGATACCTGAGGACTGATCACCGTGACTTCACGCATTGTGTCCAGGAGGCTGCTGGCAGGCGGCGCGGCGGCGGCCGCCGCTGGCCTCGTCGCCGCAGGCATCGCGCTCGGCTCCGGCACGAGCGCGGCGGACCCCGTCTCGCTGACGCTGAACTACAACTGCCCCTTCCCGCTGATCGGCGTGCAGCCGATCAAGGTCGTCATCAACACCGACATCCCCAAGACGACCAAGGTCGGGCAGCAGAACCCGGCCTTCGACATCGAGGCCATCACCACCGTGCCGGAGACGGCCACCCAGGGCCTGACCCTGGTCGGCGCCAAGACCATCGAGGGCAGCGCGGTCTCCTCGGCCCAGGTCGCCGCGCCGGAGGCCACCCTGCCGGTGAACGTGCCGATCACCGTGGAGAAGACCCCGGTGCCCGCCGCCGGGGCCTTCGACGTGCGGGCCACCGGCAAGACCCCGCCGCTGACCTTCAGCAAGCCCGGCCCCGCCAAGATCACCGTCGGCGGCCTGAAGCTGACCCTGACCCCGCGCACCGCCGACGGGTCGGAGACCGGCCTGGGCACCTTCGACTCCGTCTGCGAGCAGGTCCCCGGCCAGAACACCGAGCTGGCCACCATCGAGATCCTGCCCGGCGACGGCGGCACGACCTCGCCGACGACCACCACCACCACCACCACGACCACGACCACCCCGCCCACGACCACCACGACCACTCCGCCCCCAGGCAACGGGGTGAAGGTGTCCTACGACCTCAAGGGCGTGTCGAACCTCAAGGGCATGCTCACCGGCCCGGTCCCGCTGTCCGGCGGCTTCGACGCCAACGCCGACCTGGCCAAGGGCACCTACACCGGCGACCTGAAGCTGAACAAGACCTCGGGCACCTTCAAGATCTTCGGGTTCCTGGAGTCCAAGGCCGACATCGAGTTCGTGCCGGTCGGCCAGGCCAGCGGCACCGTCGCCACCGGCGCGATCACCTTCACCGGCAAGCTGACGGTGAAGCTGCCCAAGATCTCGCTCTTCGGCATCCCGATCAGCCAGGAGCCGACCTGCCAGACCGTCACCCCCTCCGACATCAGCCTGAAGTCCGTCGGCAACTTCGACGTCCTGAAGGGCGGCAAGATCGCGGGCACCTACGCCCTGTCGGCGGTGCAGGGCTGCGGTGGGCTGAACGACTTCATCAGCCCCTTCGTCCAGGGCAACGGCCACACCATCGACATGGACCTGACCATCAAGCAGTGACCCGTTGACCCGCAGGCCCCCACCGGCGTCCGGTGGGGGCCTGTTCCTGTGACGCCGGGACTCGGCCATGCGTCGCAATCTCGGTAGGGCGTACGTACAAGTACGGATGTGCTCAGCGTGACCGGTGCGGCACGGTTGCCCGCATGGCGGTGAGTCGAGCCGCCCGCACCGACCGGAGGCAGAGGATGACCGCGTCCCCCGTCCTTGAGCACCGCGCACCGGAGCAGACCTTCGCCGAACGGCTGCGCCGCGAGGTGGTCGGCGAACTCGCCCAGGCGATGCCCGAGGAGTCCGGCGACCTGGCCACCGTCGTCGACCCGCTGGTCGAGACCATCCGCACCACGATCCTGTGCTGCCTGGACACCATGACCGACCCGCGCGGGCCCGCGGGCGAGGACTGGTCGGCGGTGTTCCGGGCCCGCCGCCGCGAGCTGGTCGAGCGCTGCCGCCCGGACCTGCTGGCCTGGGCCTACCACATCGGCGGGCAGGTGGCCTGGCGGCACGCCGCGCACTTCGCGCGCACCCGGCGGATCCCCGCGGCGGCCGTGGCCCGCGGCGCCGAGGTCATCTTCGCCTACCTCGGCGAGCTGTCCGGGCTGACCGGCGCGCAGGCCCGCCCGGTCTCGCCCGCGGCGGCGCGGCGCAAGCTCCTGCGGCTGGTCCTGGCCGAGCAGGCGCCCGCGGCCGGGCAGCTCGCCGAGGTGGTCGAGGCGGCGGGCTGGCCGCTGCCCGCCGCCCTGCGCGTGGTGGCCCTGCGCCGCCCGACGGCCGCCGACCAGGCCGTCGCCACGGATTTGCTGCGCGACCACCTGGTCGACCTCGACGGCGAGCAGCCCTGCCTGCTGGTCGCCGACCCCGCGGACGTCCCCGGGCTCGCCGCCACCCTGCGCGCGGCGCTGCCCGGCTGGACCGCCGCGATCGGCCCGGCTGCCGGACCCGCGGAGGCCCGCTCGTCGCTGCGGGTCGCCGCCCGCGCGCTGGACCTGGCCGGGCGCGGGCTGCTGCCCGCGGGCGTGCTCGACTGCGCCGAGCACCGGCTCACCCTGGCCCTGTTCGCCGACGAGTTCCTCATCGCCGAGCTCGCCGAGCGCAGGCTGGCCCCGCTGCGCGCGCTGACCCCGCGCAGGCGCGAGCGGATGCTGCGCACCCTGCACGAGTGGCTGGCCAGCCAGGGCCGGGTGGCCGAGATGGCCGCCAGCATGGGCGTGCACCCCCAGACCGTCCGCTACCGCATCCACCGCCTCGAAGAGCTCTTCGGCGACCAGCTCGCCGACCCGCGCGGGCGCTTCGAGCTGGAGCTGGCGGTGCGCGCGGCGGTCCTCAACCACCAGCCCGGGACCGCGGAGGGCCCGTCCTGATCACCTGAATCGGCACAGCCGCCGCCCCGAGCTGTCGGCTTCCGCGCAGATCCCTCCCCCTGGGAGCGGTATTGCGCAACCCCGCCGCCCATCCGCCACAATGCTTGTCCGACGGACGGGCGGGTGGTGCGCGAGTGTCAGGTGCTGGGGTGCGGCGGTCCGGTCCCGGGTCGCTGCCCGCCGAGCCGACGACCTACGTCGGCAGGCGGCAGGAGATCGCCGAGGTGCGGCGCCTGCTCGGCGGCGGCCCGCTGGTCACCCTGACCGGGCCCGGCGGCGTCGGCAAGACCCGGCTCGCCCTGCGCGTCGCGGACGCGGCGCGGGCGTCCTTCGGCGACCGGGTCGTCTTCGTCGGCCTGGCCGACCTGCGCGAGGAGCGGCTGCTGGCCAGCACCGTCGCCGAGCGCATGGGCATGGGCGACCGCTCGACCAAGGCCCCGCTGGAGCGCATCGTCGACCAGTTCCGCGAGCAGCGGCTGCTGCTGGTGCTGGACAACTGCGAGCACATCGTCGAGGCGTGCGCGGCCTTCGTGGCCGCGCTGCTGGCCGAGTGCCCGCACCTGGTCGTGCTGGCCACCAGCCGCCAGTCCCTCGGCGTGGCCGCCGAGCGGGTCGTGCCGGTGACCCCGCTGGCCGTGCCCGAGCCCGACGAGAACGCCGCCGCCCTGGCCGCCTACGACGCGGTGCAGCTGTTCACCGAGCGCGCCACCGCCGTGGTGCCGTCCTTCGAGATCGATGAGGACAACGCGCGCGACGTGATCCGGCTGTGCACCGCGCTCGACGGGCTCCCGCTGGCCATCGAGCTGGCCGCGGTCCGGCTGCGCTCGCTGTCGGTGCGCCAGCTCGCCGACCGCCTCGACAAGCGCTTCACCCTGCTCACCCGCGGCAGCCGGGGCGCGCCGAGCAGGCACGAGACCCTGCGCGCGCTCATCGACTGGAGCTACGAGCTCTGCGACGAGCAGGAGCGGCTGCTCTGGGCCCGGGCGGCGGTGTTCGCCGGGTCGTTCGACCTCGACGCCGCCGAGCACGTCTGCTCCGGGGCGGGCATCGACCGCGGCGCCGTCCTCGACCTGCTCGACGCGCTGCTGGACAAGTCGATCCTGCTGCGCGAGGAGCACGACGGCGTGGCCAGGTACCGGATGCTGGAGACCGTGCGCCAGTACGGCGAGGACCGGCTGCGCGCCAGCGGCCACCTGGCCGACCAGCGCCTGCGCCACCTCGACTGGTACCGCAGGCTCACCGCGCGCTTCGCCGAGGGCAGCTTCGGCCCGGACCAGACCGCCTGGCTGGGCCTGTTCGCCGCCGAGCACGCCAACCTCCGCGCCGCGCTGGACTGCTGCGCCAGCGATCCCGAGCTGGCCGCCACCGGCCTGCGGATCTTCGTGGACCTGCGGGAGTACTGGTTGCTCAGCGGGCACAACACCGAGGCGCGGCTGTGGGCGAGCGCGCTGCTGGGCAGCGCGGGCGAGCAGGCCCCCGACCGCGCCGCCGCGCTGGTGTTCTACGGCTTCCTCGCCCTGATCCAGGGCGACGGCCCGGCCTACGAGTCCGCGCTGGCCGACGCGGCGGCGCTCGCCGAGGCCCGCGGCGACGAGAGCGCGCAGACCTACGCGCTGCACATCCGCGGCTATGCCTCGCTGATGGGCGATGAGAGCGAGCTGGCCGCCGAGCGGTTCGCCGCGGCCGCCGAGCGCTTCGGCGACCTCGGCGACGAGGCGGGCGAGCTGTGGGCGCGGTTCAACTACGGCCTGGCCATCGGCCGCATCGGCGACCTGGCCCGCGGCCGGGCGGTGCTGGACGAGGCCATCGACCGCTACACCGAGCGCGGCGAGGTCTTCTGGCGCTCGTGGGCGCTGTGGTCGCGCAGCGCGGCGGAGTACCTGCACGGCGACATGGAGGTCGCGCGCCGGGCCGGGCTGGAGGTGCTGCGCCTGCAGAGGTCCGTCGACGACCGGGTGGTCATGGCGTTCACCTTCACCGTGCTGGCCGGGTGCGCCACCCACCAGCGCGAGCCCGCCCGCGCGGCCCGGCTGCTCGGCGCGGCGAGCACGCTCTGGCAGGCGCTGGGCGCATCGCCTGCCAACTACGTCGCCTTCGTCGAGCCGATGCAGCGCGACATCGGGATCGTCACCGGCGAGATCGGCTCGCAGGCCGCGGCCGAGGAGTTCATCGCGGGCGCGGCCCTGTCCGTGGACGAGGCCGTGGCCTACGCGCTGGGCGAGGCGGGCGCCGAGGAGCCCGAGCCGGAGCAGGCGCCCAACCCGCTGACCGCGCGCGAGATGCAGATCGCCGAGCTGGTCGCGCAGGGCCTGACCAACCGGGAGATCGCCACCCAGCTGGTGATCGCCCCGCGCACCGCGGACACGCACGTGGAGCACATCCGGGCGAAGCTGGGCTTCAGCAACCGCACCCAGATCGCCGCCTGGGTCGCCGAGACCCGGCGGGCCAAGGCGGGGTAGCCCCGACCCACCGGGCGGCGGTGTCAGACGGCGGGTTCGACCGCGGCCTCGCGCTGGCCGGTGTCGGGCAGGATCAGCTCACCCTTGGTCAGCCACGCGACGCCGAAGGCGAAGGTGGCGGCGAACTCCAGCCACAGCGTCGGGCGCAGCGCCGCGGTCTGCTCCTCCAGGAACACCCCGATGCCGACCATCAGCACCAGCGACACCAGGATCACCACGCCGGAGGCGATGTAGACCCCGTTGCGCTTGATCTTGCGCTCGGTCGTCGGGTCCTCGCCGGTGGACCGGCGGAACAGCACCAGGCAGAAGTACGCCAGCGACAGGAAGAACACGCCCGCGAAGGCCAGGTGCAGCACGGCGAACACCTCGTCGGGCCCGGTCGCGCCGGACGGCGGGGTGGTCGGGAACAGCGCGACCCCGATCGCGGCGACGGCGGCGATGTTGCTCACGAAGTCGTCCACCGGGCCGTAACCGCGGTAGGACAAAAGGAACACGCCGATCGCGCACATGCTGCCGACGTACACGTCGCGCAGGTCGCTGTAGTAGTAGCCGCTGATGGAGTGCAGCAGCCTGCCGTCGATGAGGAACTGCCCGACGAGCAGCACCACCGGGAGCGCCATGCCGATGAGGCCGATGGCGCGGCGCAGGTACAGGTAGGAGTGGACGAGGGTGTCGTGAATGGGGCTCATGGCCGCCTCCGTGACGAAGCCGATACGGGTATATCGGCACGTACCGGCCGGCTTGTGACCCCTCTCGCCCGAACGGACCAGAGCCCGCCCCGCGGGCCGCGTCGCCCGCGGGGCAGGTCCGGTCAGCCCTGATCAGGGGCTGGTACAGGTGAGCGCGGGCGCGCTCCCGCTGGTGCCGTTGGCGGTGAAGCCGAAGGTCGTCGACCCGCCCGCGCCGACGGTGCCGTTGTGGCCCGCGTTGCGCACGCGCACGGTCGATCCGCTGGTGGTCAGCGACCCGTTCCACACCTGGCTGATCGACTGGCCGCTGCCGAGCGTCCAGCCCACCGTCCAGCCGTTCACTGTGGACGTTCCGGCGCGCACGGTGACCTCGCCCTGGTAGCCGCCGCCCCAGGAGTTGACGACCCGGTACTCCGCGGTGCACGAGCCGGGCGGCGGGGGAGTGGTCGTGGTGGTGACGGGCGGGGTGGTCGGCGGGGTCGTGGTGCCGCCGTCGCGGCCGACGCCGGTCACCTCGCCGCTGCCGCCGTCGAAGACGACGTCGGAGCAGTTGTAGAAGGTCTCGGTGCTGTCCGAGCGCGACCAGACCGAGTAGATGATGTGGCGGCCGGACTTGCCCGACGGCAGGTTCCCGCTCCAGTAGTAGTGCCCGTCGTTGGTGCCCACCGACCCGCGCTGCGGCGGGTTGGTCACCTGCAGGAACGGCTGCTCCTCGACGTCGGCCCAGGAGAGCGGGCGGGTGGGGCTCCAGCTGTCCTTGGTGACGTACATGGAGAACGTGCCGGGGTGGTGGGCCCAGTTGCTGTAGCGCCAGCTGAAGCCCGCGCCCGCGGTCAGGTGGGTCACCGGGTAGTCGGCGCGGGCGATGTCGAACCCGGCGAAGGTCGGGTTGCCGCCGCTGCACAGCTTGCCGTCGGGGATGAACCCGCGGGTGCGGCCCGCCCCGTCCGAGCGCAGCGACCCGAACCAGTTGTAGAACGCGTTGGTGCCGCCCGCGTCGACCGCGGCCTTGCAGGCGGGGTTGATCGGCACGATGTTGCCCTGCGGGCTGAGCCCGTCCTGCCAGCACAGGTAGGACCGGGCGCCGGGCGCCATCATCGCGCCGTGCGCCGATGCCGGGCTGACCGCCACGACCAGCCCGACCGCGGTGGCCACCGCCGCGGCCGCGCTGAAGAGCGCAAGCTTCCGTCGCATCCTCACCGTTGTCCCTTTCGCGTACCTCGTTGTGTCGGTGCGGGAGGGTTGGGAGCGCTCCCAGAAGCAGGTTCAGCGTAACCCGGGCAGCCCGAAATGTGAATACCCGATGACGGGCGTGCGACGTCAGCGCCAGGTCAGCCGGTGATCAGCGGGCCGCGCGAAACTGGTTCCAGCAAGGACGAGGAGAGGTGCCCGGAGCGGCTTATCGGGTTCCTGCTCGCAGGAAGGGCCACTGGCCCGCGCAGGTTCGAATCCTGCCCTCTCCGCCTAGCGGCCCTCCAGGCAGCGGTCGAGCCGCTCGACGTACCCCGCGGGCAGCGACCCGCTGACCAGCAGCTCGCGCACGACGTCCTGCAGGCATTCGCTGAACGCCGGGTAGTGCGGGGTCACCGGCCGCAGCCGCGCGCCCTGGATCGCCGCCTCCAGCGTCCGCGCGTACGGGTACCGCCGGATCACCGCCGAGTCCAGGTAGATCAGGTCCCTGGTCGCGGCCAGCCCGCCGCGCTCGAAGAGGATCTGCTGGCTGCGCGGGCTGGTCAGGAACTCGATCAGCTCCTGGGCGGCGCGCGGCCGCTCCGAGCGGGCCGCCACCGCGAGGTTCTGCCCGCCCAGCACGCTGCCCCCGGGCAGCGGCACCACGCTGAAGGGCACCGACTTGCCCAGCGCCCGGTAGGCGACCGGCCAGTTGCGCATGAACAGCGCCTGCCCTGCGCCGAAGGCGTGCGTGCTGGCCAGCTCGTCGGACTCCAGCGACGCCCGCAGGTTGATGTCGGCGTCGGCGACCTCGTCGGCCAGCCTGCGCAGCGCGGCCTGGGCCTCGTCGGAACCCAGCGCGATGCGGCCGTCGGCGACGACCTCGCCGCCCTCGGCCCACACGGCCTCGTGCACGGCGACGGTCAGCCCCTCGTACTCGGCCAGCTGGGTGGCCAGCCCGGCGCGCATGCCCGCGGGCTTGTGCTCCTTGATCGCGTCGCGCACCTCCGACGCGGTCTCCGGCGGCACCTCCACGAAGTCCTCGCGGTAGTACAGCAGCCCGGCGTCGGTGTTGAACGGCAGCCCCCAGAGCTTGCCCTCGTACCAGTTGGTGCGCAGCGGCTTGTCCATGAACCCGGTCGTGTCCACGTCCTCCAGCGGCCGGATGAAGCCCGCCTCGGCGAACTCCGCCATCCACGTGACGTCGAGGTTGTAGATGTCGACCTGCTTGCTGCCCGACTGCGCCTGCGCCACCATCTCGCTGTGCGCCTGGTCGGCGTTGGCGGGCAGCTCCTCGATGACGGCCGGGTTGGCCGGGCGGATGCGGTTCCACTGGTCGATGAGCGCCTGCCGCTGCCCGCCCTCGCTCTGGTCGAGGCCGCTGAGGATGACCAGCTCGCCCTCCTCCGCCGCGTCGTCGCCCGCCAGCGCAGGCACGATGTACTGGGTGGCCGCCAGCGTGACCAGAACGCCTAGGACGAAACCGATCACCAGCCTGATGCGCACCGGACTTACCCCCACAGTTGTTGGAACAGGTCGGTGAGCGCCCGCTCGACCGACCCCGGTCCCGCGTGCAGGCACGCGCCGTCGGTGGTCGCGGTGAGCGCGGCGAAGGTCGAGGTGCACGTCGCGTCGCCCATGGCGATGACGAAGACCCGCACACCCCGGCCGCGCACGGCGTCGAGGAGCTGGGCGGTGGTCATGCCGCCCGCGGTGTCCGGCCCGCCCGCGAGCACCACGACGGCGCTGGCCTGCCGCGGCCCGCTCGGCCCCACGGCGGCCACCCCGTCGGCCACGGCCCGGTGCAGCGGAGCCGGGCCTGCCGCGGTCACCCCGGGCAGCCGGTCGCGCACCGCGGGGGCCACCTGGTCGCGCTGTCCGAAGGGGACGATCGGCCGGGCGCCGTCGCCCGCATACGCCCACACGCCCACCACGTCCTCCGGCCCGAGCAGGGCGAGCGCGCGGTCGACGCCGCCCGCCGCGGAGGTCAGCCTGGTGCGCCCGCCAGCCTCCAGCACGCCCATGCCCGCGGAGGCGTCGACGGCGAGCAGGATGCGCCCGTGCCGCTGCGCCGCCGCCAGCAGCGCCTCGACCGCGGCCTGCCGGGCCGGGTCCGGCTCGCCGCGCACCGGGCCCGCCTGCGGACCGGTCAGCGCGCCGTAGTGCCTGCTGAGCAGCTCACCCGCGTCGGCCCCGGTGGTGCGCAGGCCGGTGTCGCCCAGCGCCGCCTGGCCCGCGGGCGTGGCCAGCCACGCGCCGAAGTCGCGCGCGGCCAGCGCGGCGGGGGTGTCGGCGGCCCACTCCACCGGGACGAAGGTGTGCCGCAGCCGGAAGGTGTCGGCGGGGTAGTGGGCGATCAGGCAGCTCGGCGGGGCGTCGGCCGCGGCGCAGTTGGGCAGGGTCACCTGCGCGTCGGCCCTGGCCCGGGCGTTGGCCTGCACGAGCGCCTGCTCGGGCACGATCAGCGCGGTGCCCTGCCGCTCGCGGGCGCGGTGGGCCTGCAGCAGCGCCGGGACCGGGCCCAGCGGGAACCCGCCCGCGTCGGCCGACCGCGCGGCCCAGCGCTCGCGGTCGCGGGCGCGCGCCACCGGGAGCAGGCCGCCGTCCGGGGCGCTGAACAGCGCGTCGGTGGCCAGCAGCCCGACGCCGCTGGTCACCGGGTAGGGCCGCACGACGCCCACCCCGGCGCGCTGGGCGGCCTGCAGCAGGTCGTGCCAGGTGGTGGCGTTGCGGTCGGTGCCCAGCGCGCCCGACACGCCGATCGGCACCCCGAGCACCAGCGGCGTCCAGGCGATCTCGCGGGCGTCGCCGATGCGGGGGCGGGTGGTCCCGGTGCCCGCCAGGCGCGCGCGCACGTCGGCGGCGTCGCGCGGCGACGAGGTGATCAGCACGTCCGGGTGCGGGCCGTAGTCGCGCACGTAGTCGGCCGACCAGCCCGTCCCGAGCCCGGTCACCGCCCGCTCCGGCGACACCCCGAACACCGCGACGTGGGTGGTCCGGCAGCCGAGCGCCGCCTCGGCGGTGTGCCGCTCGTAGGCGTCGGCCACGTCCTCGTACAGCTGCACGTCGTCGGTCGAGGTGGCCACCCGCAGCTCGACCGGGTGCGCGCAGCCGTAGAGCAGGAACCGTCCATATGCGACAGCGGGCGGCGCGCCGATCCAGACCGCCGCGGCCGCCGCGGTGACGCCCGCGGTCCAGGCCACCAGCCGCGTCCACAGCCTGCGGGAGCGGCTGCGCACCCACCGGCGCAGCCTCGACAGCACCGGCGCCCGCAGCTGCAAGCCGCCCGCGGCCACCATGACCGCCCCGCCGACGAACTGCGCCCAGGCGCGCACCGAGGTCAGGGAGTTGGCGGAGAGGGCCATCAGGACCTCGCCGAGCATCATCAGCGCGACCCAGCCCAGCTGGGACCGCTCCGGTTTGTGCTCGTCGGTGCTCAACGTCGAGGACACCCTCCCCACGGGGACCGTTCCCGAAGACCTACCACACCCCGCAGCGCCGGTGGTCGGCTTCACCCGCCTTCACCCGATCAGGGGCTAGCCGCGGAAGTGCGCCAGCGCCTCGGCATCGGTGGCCGGATGGCGCAGCACGGCATCCACCCATCCGGTGATCCCCGGGAACTCGCACACCCGGATGATGACGTCGCAGGCCGCTACGATGTCGAACCCCGTGCAGCGCAGATCGACGCCGGGGCCCAACAGCGCCCAATGCGCGCCCGACCGCCCGTACGGCATGCCGACGCTACCCGGGTTCACCACCATCCTGCCGTGCGCGATGCGGGCGAAGGGCATGGCCGTGTTGCCGCAGACGCCCGCGTGGGCGACGTCCTGTTCTGCCATGGCACCCCGCGCGCCGATGATGAGATCGTGGTGGTCGATTCGCCGCTGGAGCGCTGGGCAGAGGTGTTCGACGGGCTCGACCCGGGCGTGCGGACGGTCAGGCAACGCCGACCGGGAGATGGTCGAGCTGCGGCGCGGTCTGCGCCCGGGCATCCCGGACCCGATCGCGGAGTGGGCCGCCGGGCAGCTCGCCGATGAGCACGTCGATTTCCTGGCCGACCTGCCGGACACCGAGCCGGTTGGTCAAGTCCCCGATCGCGTGACAGGGCAGTTCCCCAGGGCCACAAGATCGCCGAGTCCGGTTGTGTCCACTGTGGGCGACTACCATCGGGGCATGGCGCAGAGCGAGAGCACGCTGACGGTGGTGCTGGCGGGTTCGATGAACCTGGCGATCGCCGTGATGAAGCTGGTCGCGGGCCTGATCACCGGGTCGGCGGCCATGCTGGCCGAGGCGGGCCACTCGGTGGCCGACACGTTCACCGAGCTGCTGCTGCTGACCGCGCTGCGGGTCTCCGGCAAGCCCGCCGACCGCCGTCACCCGTTCGGGTACGGCAAGGCGCGCTACTTCTGGTCCCTGCTGGCCGCGGTTTCGATCTTCGTCTCGGGCGCGGTGTTCGCCTTCTACGAGGGCTTCCGGACGATCTTCGGCGAGGCCGAGGAGCAGACCTCCCCGCTGGTGGCCTACATCGTGCTGGCCATCGCCTTCGCGCTGGAGTCGGTGTCGTGGGCGCAGGCCCAGCGCCAGGTCCGGCGGGAGGCCAAGGCCGCGGGCCGCTCCCTGTTCGTCCACTTGCGACAAAGCGAGGACCCCACCTCCATCACCGTGCTCTACGAGGACAGCGCCGCCCTGGTCGGCCTGCTGCTGGCCTTCGGCGGCGTCGGCATGCACCAGCTGACCGGCTCGTCGGTGTGGGACGGCGTCGCGTCGGTGGCCATCGGCGTGCTGCTGGCGTTCGTGGCCTACCTGCTCGGCCGGGCCAACGCGGGCCTGCTCATCGGCAGGCAGGCCGCCCCCGGCCTCGTGCACGCCCTGCGCGACGAGCTGGAGGCCGCGCCCGAGGTCGAGGCGGTGGTCGACCTGCAGACCATGCTCATCGGCACCGACCGCGTGCTGGCCTGCGCCCGCGTCGACTTCGTCGACGACCTCACTTCGGCAGCCCTGGAACGGGTCTGCGTCCGGCTGGCCGAGGAGCTGCAGGCCGAGCACCCGGCGGTCACCGAGGTGTTCATCGAGCCGGTGCCCCGCACCGACCCCGCCCTGCGGGCCGCCGTGCTGGCCAGGTACGGCGGCGCCGCGGAGGGCCGCCCGGCCAGCGAGACCCCCTAAGCCCGCTGGACGGGCGCGCGCCGAGCGTGGCAGGGCCCGTCCTCGAAATGTCCCTGCCCGGTCCCCGACCTGGCGGTACCCTGATCGTTCCCACGGCCGTCGAGCGCGGGGGAGGTGGCGGGTGCGGGTGCGGGTGCTCGGTCCGCTGCAGGTGCGGATCGGCGAGCGCGAGGCGCCGGTCAGCGCCGCGCGCTCGCGCAAGGTGCTGGCCGCGCTCGCCCTGGCGGCCGGGCAGCCGGTCGCCCTGGAGCGGCTCATCGATTCCGTCTGGCCCGCCGACCCGCCTGCCACAGCGGCGAAGCAGATCCGCAACACCGTCTCCGACCTGCGCCGACTCCTGGCCGCGGCCGACGCGGTCCGGCCGACGCCGACGGGCTACCGGCTGGTCGCCGACACCGATGTCGGCGCCTTCGCCGAGCACCTGGCCCGCGCCCGCGCCGCCGAGGCCCCCGTCGACGCCGTGCGGGAGTACCGGGCCGCGCTGGCGCTGTGGCGCGGGCCCGCGCTGGCCGACGTCTCGGCCCCCGCCCTGGCCGCCCAGGTCGCCGCGCTATCCGAGCAGCGCTTGGTGGCCCTGGAGGAGTGCATCGAGCTGGAACTGGAGCTGGGCGGGCCGGGCCTGGTCCGGGAGCTGACCGACCTGGTGGCCGAGCACCCGCTGCGGGAGCGCCTCGCCGCCCAGCTCATGCGGGCCCACCTGCGCGACGGCGCGCACGCCCAAGCGCTGACCGTTTATGAGGACGTCCGCAGAGCGCTGGCCGACGAGCTGGGCATCGACCCCGGCCCGCGGCTGCGCGCCCTGCACGCCCAGATCCTCGCCGAGGACCGGGGCGCGCCCCGGCCCACCCGCTGCGACCTGCCCGCCGACGCCACCCACTTCACCGGCCGCGAGCTGGAGATCCACCGGCTGATCGAGGCCGCAGGCCAGGGCGGGGCCGTGGCCATCTCGGCCATCGACGGCATGGCCGGGGTCGGCAAGACCGCGCTCGCCGTGCACACCGCCTACCGGCTCGCCGAGCGCTACCCCGACGCCCAGCTCTTCATCGACCTGCACGCCCACACCCCCGGCCGCGACCCGCTGCCGCCCGCGATCGCCCTCGACAAGCTGCTGCGGGCGATCGGCGTGCCCGGCGAGCGGGTGCCCGAGGACGTCGAGGACCGGGCCGCGCTCTGGCGCGCCGAGCTGGCCCGGCTGCGGGCGGTCATCGTGCTGGACAACGCCGCCGACGCCGACCAGATCCGCTCGCTGCTGCCCGGCCGCTCGGCCAGCCTGGCCCTGGTCACCAGCAGGCAGCGGCTCACCAGCCTGGACAACGTCTGCCTGGTCTCCCTCGACGTGCTGCCCCTGGACGACGCCCGCGCGCTGTTCGCGGGCATCGTGGGCGCGGAGCGGGCCCGCGCCGAGCCCGCCGCCGTGGACGAGGTCCTGCGCCGGTGCGGGCGGCTGCCGCTGGCCATCCGCATCGCCGCCTCCCGGCTGCGGCACCGGCCCGCGTGGAGCGTGGCGCACCTGGCCGCGCGGCTCGGCGAGTTACCGACCGGCGTCGCCGCCGCGTTCGCGCTGTCCTACCAGCACTTGAGCCCGCGCGCGCAGCGGCTGTTCCGGCTGCTCGGCCTCATCCCGGGGCCCGACGTCGACGGCCACGCCGCGGCCGCGCTGGCCGGGCACCCGCCCGAGGAGATCACCGCGGTGCTGGACGAATTGGTCGACGCCAACCTCCTGCAGGAGCCGCTGGCGGGCCGCTTCCGCTTCCACGACCTGCTGCGCGCCTACGCCGCCGACGCCGCGGCGGCCGACGACCGCAGGGCCGCGCTGACCAGGCTGTTCGACTTCTACCTGCACACCGCTTCCGCCGCGATGGACATCCTCGCGCCCACCGAGAAGCCGCACCGCCCGCGCCTGCCGCCGAGCGGGATCCCGCGGCCTGCGCTCCCCGACTACACCGCCGCCTTGGGCTGGCTGCGCGCGGAGAACGCCAACCTGGTGGCCGTGGCGGACGCGGCGGCGGGCGACGGCTGGCACCGGCACGCCTGCCAGCTCTCCTCCACCCTGTGGCGCTACTTCCACGTCTCCGGCAAGCAGGACGACGCCTTGGCGCTGCACGCCCGCGCCCTCGCGGGCGCCCGCGCCGCCGGTGACCGGCTGCTGGAGGCCGAGACGCTGGCCAGCCTCGGCTACGTCGGATGGTGGATGGGCCGCTACCGGGAGGCGATCGGGCACTGCCGGGGCGCGGTCGCCGTCGCCAGGGAGACCGGCACCCTCGCCTTAGAGGGACGCGCGCTGCACGCCCTCGGCCTGGTGCACTGCAGGTTGGAGCAGTGCGACGAGGCGCACGCGGTGTTCACCCGCATGATGGCCGTCGCCGTGGAAAGCGGCGACCGCATCCTGGAGGCGTACGCGCTGCGCGGCCTCGGCGATGTCCACAACAGACTCGGCGAGCACGCGGCCGCGCTGTCGTGGCTGGCCAAGGCGCTGCACCTGGCCGAGGAGACGGGCAACCGCAGCGTCGAGGGCTTCGCGCTCAACGGCCTCGGCGAGGTCTACCGCCGCATGGGCGAGCACGACGAGGCCGCCGCGCACCAGCGGCGGGCGCTGGCCACCGCGCAGCAGACCGGCAACCGCAACGTCGAGATCCGCGCCCTCAACGGCCTCGGCGAACTCGCGGGCGACGAGGAGGCCATCGGCTACCACCGCAGCGCCCTGGCCTTGGCCGAGACCGTCGGCGACCGCTACGAGCAGGCCCGCGCCCACCTGGGGCTGGCGCGCGGGTACCGGGCGCAGCGCCGCGCGGGCGCCGAGCGCCACCACGCCGACGCCGCCCGCGATCTCTACACTGATCTCGGCATCCGCGCGCCGGGTGAAGTGCCTGCCTGAGGGGGACCAGTGCCCGACCGAGTGGCCGATTCCACCGCCGAAGCCGCGACCCTGCTGCGCGCCGCGGGCGCGCTGCTCCCCGACAAGGGCCTGCGCGGGCCGGACTTCATGGCGGCCCGGTTCATCCCGTGGTCGCCGCGCGCGGTCGCGCTGGTGAAGGTGCCCGGTGTCCGCGGCCTGCTGGTCCGCGCGCTGCTGCGGGCCTGGCCGGGCGCGGTGTGGTACGAGGTCGTGCGGACCCGGCACATGGACCAGGTGCTGCGCGACGAGGTCGCCGACGGCGCGAGCCAGGTCGTCATCTTGGGCGCGGGCTTCGACTCCCGCGCCTACCGGCTGGCGCGCGACCTGGCGGGGACGACGGTCTACGAGGTCGACCACCCCGACACCTCGGCCCGCAAGCGGGAGCGCCTGCGGGCCGTGGTGAAGCGGATCCCGGGGAACGTGCGGTACGTGACGGTCGACCTGAACCACCAGGACCTCGCCGAAGCCCTGGCGGGCAAGGGTTTCGACCCGGCTGTGCGGACCATCGTCATCTGGTCGGGCGTCGCGCCCTACCTGACGCCCGATGGCGTGGAACGCACCTTGCGCTGGATGGCCACGCAGCACCCGGACAGCGGTTTGGTGTTCGACTACTGCTGGCAGGAGGTGCTCGACGGCACCTCGGACAACGAGAACGCGATCACCGTGGCCCGCTGGGTGGCGGGCCGGGGCGAGCCGTGGCGCTCGGGCATCCCCGAGGGCCGCACCGCCGACTACCTCGCCGGTCTCGGCCTGCGCGCGGCCGAGGACCTGACCATCCCGCAGACGCGGGACCGGTACCTGGGCGAGCGGCCGGAGCCCATCTGGGACTTCGGCGGGTTCGTCCTGGCCCGGCCCCGCGCCCGGGGCTAGCCGGTGCTGCAGGAGACCGACGGCCAGGTCCAGTTGCCGTTGTGCTGGATCGTCAGGCCCCAGTTGTTGCCGTTGCCGTTGGGCCGGGCGACCAGCTGCTGCGATGACGGGTAGGACGCGGTGACGTTCCACGTCGCCAGGACCGTGGCGGGGGAGGGCACGTTCATCGTCACCGTCCAGTTGCTCCCGCCGTTGACCGCGACGTTGAGGTTGTAGCGGTCGCTCCACTGCTGGCCGGCGGACAGGGTCGCGGTGCAGCCGCCACCGCCGCCCCCGTCCCCGCCGCCGGAGGCGCCCACGGTGATGTTGGAGCTGCCGCTGCTCTGGTAGCCCTCGGTCGCCATGATCATGTAGTCGTGGCTGCCCAGGTTCATCCCGTGCCTGGCCCAGGCGTCGAAGTGGTTGCCCGAGGTGATGGTCCCCCCGGTCCGCTTCGACTGCCGGACGCTCCAGTACTGGTTGAACGTCCTGGTGCCCTCGATGGAGGGCGCGTTGTAGCGGGTGGTCTGGTAGATGTCGTACGTGCCGCCGTCGGTGGTGACGGTGCCCTTGTAGGTCCCCGTCGGGCGGTAGGTGCCCCAGTTGTCGACGATGTAGTACTCGACGAGCGGGTTCCGGGTCCACCCGTAGAGGGTCAGATAGGCGTTGCCGGAGGGGTTGAAGCTGCCCGAGTAGCTGACGCTGCGCCGGCCGCCGGTGCTCCAGCCCTTGCCCGCGACGAAGTTGCCGGTGTTGCGCCAGGAGGTGCTGTAATTCCCGCCCGCGCCCAGCTCCATCGAGACCGTGCCCTGGGCGTCGGTCCAGAATGAATAGAAGTAGCCGCCGTGGTTGCCCGTCTGGTTCGTGGTGATGGCATTGGCCGTGCCCGGCAGCAATACCGCGGTCGCGGCCAGCGCCAACGCGCAGGCGCGGCCGACCAGCCGCCTCATGGTGGATTTCATGTGCTGGCTCCCCTTGTCCAGGAGTGGCAATGACCGGCGCCGGCGATGGCGTCAGTATCGGCTGGCGGCGAAGGGGTGGTCAACAATTTTCGGGGATGTTTCGATTTATCGAGAATCCTTGGGGGATAATGGCGGCCATGCCCGCCAAGTGCCCCTGCGGCCGCCCCGTGCCGCTCGCCCGGTGCTGCGGCCGCGTCCACGCCGGCCTGCGCGCCCCGACCGCCGAAGCCCTCATGCGCTCGCGCTACACCGCCTTCGCCGTCGGCGACCGCGACCACCTCCTGCGGACCTGGCACCCGAGCACCCGGCCCGCCGAGCTGACCCTCGACCCCCGCCAGCGCTGGGAGCGCCTGGAGATCCTGTCCACGACCGACGGCGGGCTGCTGCACCACGAGGGCACCGTCGAGTTCCGCGCGCACTACCGGCTGCCCGGCGGCGTGCGCGACTCCCTCCACGAGACCAGCCGGTTCGTCCGCGATAACGGCCAGTGGCTCTACGTCGACGGCCTCATCCGGTGATGACGTCCGCCCCGCGCCCGGCGCCCCCGGCCGCCGCGATGGCCGCCCGCATGCGCTCCACGTTCCGCCGCACCGCGCCGCTGCCCGCGACCCGCTCGACCACCGCTCGCAGGTCGTCGAGGTCCGACAGGCGCTCGCCCACCCCCAACTCCTGGATGCGGTCCGCGTTCGCCTCCTGCTCGGGCGTCTGCGGCACCGCGATGAGCGGGACACCGCGCTGCAGGGCCTCCATCGTGGAGTTCATCCCCGCATGCGTGACGAACGCCGTGGCGTGCCGCAGCGCCCCGAGCTGGGGGAACCAGTCCTGCACCACCACCGTCGGCGGCACCTCCCCGACGCCCTGCGCCGTCATGGCCACCTCCCAGGTCCCGTCCCCGAACGCCGCCACGCACGCCCGGTAGACCTCCGGATCGCTCATCACCGACCCGAGCGAGACGTAGAGCAACGGCAACTCGGGAAACCGCGGCTCCCATTCCTGTTCGGCCCGCCGCCCGAGCAACGGCCCGATGAAGTGGAACCTCCCGTCGAAGCTCTCCCCGGCGGGCTGGAACTCCCGGGGCACGAACACCAGATTCGTCGCCTCAGCTCTATCCAGCGTCCCCACCACATCAAGCTCAACCCCGAACTCCGCCCCGAACCGCCCGCACTCCTCCGCCACCACGTGAGCGGCCTCAGGCACGCCCAACCGGAACACCTCATTCGACGCCAGATGGGGAACGCACCGCACCGCCCGAACCCCCAACACCTCCGCCACGATCCGCCCGGGCCAGTTGGTGGCGTCGTAGCAAATCACCTCAGGCCGCCTACCGCGGCAATGCTCCAACAAGACGGGATAGACCGCCCGCATCGCCGCGAAATAGTGCCGAAACCACCCGGCCAACACCTCCCCATCGGCCCGAAACGGCGCCAGCGCAGGCACCTCCACCCACTCCGCCCCCGCAGCGATCACCGCCCGCGCGTTCTCCACCCCAGTCGCAAACCGCACCCGATGCCCGCGCCCCACCAACTCCTCAACCAACCCCAACGCCGGCGTCACATGCCCATACCCAGCCAAGACGACGAACAGGATCTCCACAACCCACCTCCCGCCATCCCGATGATGGCAGCACCCCACCCGCACAGCACCCGAATTCCAGCCACCGCGAAGCGCCTCGCCTATCCCGTAGACCGGAACATTCCGCCATGTGCACGGGCAAGCAGAAGGAGATCAGCAGACGAAACGGCTGGCGCCCGCGCCGAGAAGGCGCACCGAGCACCAGCCGCTCGCGCAGTGCGGTGCCCCTGGTGGTGGCTTACTCGAACCGGCCTGACCTGCTAGAACGTTTGCAGAAGGCTGTGGATGTGGCGGCGGGGGGCGGATCGGTTCGCGGCAGGCGGTGCAGGCTGGCCCGGTGCGGGTGCGTCCTAGTTCGCGGGCGCTTGCTTCTCGGTTCACCACCGGTGAGCTTGCCGCGATGGTGGACGCGGTGCATTCGGGAGTGTCACCGACAGCGGTCGCTGCCCGGTATGGGGTGAGCAGGGCGAGTGTGTATCGGCTTGTTCAAAAGCTTGGATAGGCAAGTGGCGGATGCTGTCCTCTCCTCTGGAGAGACCAGTATCCGTGAACCCTCGCTTCTAGATGCGCTTGGACTGCTTGGGTAGGTGTTGGGTAGCGAGAAACTCGGTGATGTCAGCTAGCGGGAACTCCCACTCTGCTAGCTGTAGGCCGTCCTCATCGGTTGAGCTATAGGGGTCCATTGCAATTTCCGGGCAAGCAAGGTCGATTTCGCCTTGCACATCTTCGGCCAGGATGGGCCAGTCTTGCATCCGCACCATATCGCCGAAACGATACAAAGGGAAGCCGCCGATAGATTCTCGATCAGAAGGGACTGGGACGTGATTGATCAAATAGGCGCGTTCTGCTCCATTATTTAGGCGAACTAGCTGATCGAGCCAGCTTTCCCAATAGTCGGCTTCATTCCAGAAGACAAGAAGAACGCTAAAGACTTCGTCAAACGGCCCGGCAATCAGCCGGCCAGCTTTCAGCGGTCGTGGATCATCATCTTCGGCCACCGGCCAAGGGATATAGTCCAGCATCTCAATCTTGAACATGATTCCTACTCTTTAATGGGGTTAAGGTCCGGGTCGCAGGTGGCAATGCGCCGTTTCTTCCTGTTAAAGAGTTTCCACCCATTCAACAGGTTGTGGCCAGTAGCATCAGGGGAGATATACATCCTAGTCTTAGGGTTCTCAAATACAGGCTGACCGTGGGTGTCTCGTCCGAACCCGACCGGTGAGATGCGTCGCGTGAACCCAAGTTGTGAGGCGCGTTCGTGAAGCCACTTGTTCTTCTTCTCCCCCGGCGGGATCTCCAGTCCGGCACCTTGGTTACCTTTGGGGCGATTACGTTCGTTCTTAGGTGCCGGGTCTTTCTTTTGCTGCTTGCCTGCTTGCTTTTTGTGGCTGGTTTTACCGGTGCCAGCTTGGCCGATACTGCCGGTGTAGCCGGTGAGGGTGTGTTTGCCGTGGCTTAGAGTGGTGTGGCTTTCGGTGGCTGCTTCGAGCGCGGCTTGGAAGGCTTGCAGGGCGGCAGGAGGGTAGGGGTTTGTGCTACCGCGGGTGGTGTCGCCGAAAAGGTTGCGGGCTTGTTCGAGCAGGTTGATTGCGTTCGCTATCCAGGTGTGGGCGTGGTCAATGGTGCCGGCGATGGTGTGCAGTCGCGCCAGAATGTCCTCGAACAGACTCACCGACGACGAGGCCTCCTAGATGGTTGCTGAGTAGGTGGTGGCGTTGTGTGTTGCTGCTAGTGCCGCCTGTTTTGCTTGCTTGAGTAGCTCGATGGTTTGTTGGATCGCTGCTACAGCGCTTTCCCCGTCAGATCGGGCAGAGGCGCGGACCGTCGCGGATAGCTCTCCTGCGGCTTGTTCTAGGTCGGCGATAGCCGAGTCAAACGCTGTGACTGCTTCACCAGTGAGCGAGCAAGCCTCATTGATGGCCGCTCGTACCCCGTCGATCCCCACCATGCGCACCTCGTTCCTGATCGCACGATCCAAGACCAGGGGCCACCCTAGCGTGACTGATCCACTACGCAAACAACCTAGCTTCGCCCAGGCAACGCTGCCCTTTCGCCGACGTCTTCTACCGCTCCTCCGTGTCCGGGTCTCGGGTGGGCCAGTGCGGGCGCTGATGCGTCAGCAGGTCGGGGTCATGGCTGTAGAGCACCTGATAGGTGTAGTCCCGTGACCGCCTCGTGCGGTGGTAGCGGCGGGCGGCGGCGACCGCTGTGCGGGTACGGCGGCGTTCTCGCCGGGCGTCGGCGATCAGCCACCAGACCAGCGCCACCAGCGCCGCAAGCAGGATGGGGGCCGTGATGAGCGCAACCAGGACGAGATCCACCACCAGCAGCACCGCTTAGCCGCTGCTGGTGGTGCGTTGCTCGATCACGAGCGGGAGCTGGTGGCTGTCTGGGTGGGTGCGCTGGTAGGCGCGTTGCTCGATCCGCCGCGCCAAGCGCGCCAGGGCCAGGGCCAGCTCGTGCTCAGCCTCCACGGTGGGTGGGGGTTTGCGCCCGGCGTCCGCATCGAGGCAGTGGAGATCATGTCGGTGATGTGGCGGTTCGCGGCCGAGAGTTCGGTGGTTAACCCCAGGTCAAAGACCCACGACTCGCCCTCGCCGCTGGAGGTTGCGCCGCTGGCGGTGTGGGTGGGTTGGTGGTTGGTCACTGCGACCAGCCCCGAAGGCGAAGGCGGAGGGCTAGGCGGGTGGTGGCGATTGCCCCAGCAGTAGCGGTGAGTAGCACAACAGCCACGGGTGAACCCCTCTCGTGTTTGGCCTGAGGGGGTTCACCGTGCGCGGGTGTGGTGGGTGTGGGCACGGGGGTGGCTGTGGTTGTCACACACGACGCCACAGCCGGTGCCCGCCAGCGCGTTACGCTGGTGGGCGCGAGCCCGTGAGCTACTGCGGAGGGGCTGAGGCCCAGATGGTGAGAGAACCGGACGCGCTAACTGGTCAGCGCCGCGAGCTAGGCGCGCGCATGGCGACGGTGCGGCGGGCTGCTGGGCTCACACAAGCGGAGTTGGCGGGGTTGGTGTTTGTCGATCGCTCCACCATCGCCCACGCGGAGCGCGGGCGCGCCCCTAGTAGCCCGGAGTGGTGGGCAGCCATCGATACGGCCGTGGGCGCTGGTGGGGCGCTCATCTCTGCTTTTGGGGAGCTGCGGGCGGCGATCGCTGCGCACCAGGCCGACGCCCATGCGGGCGAGCTGGCGCGGGCACGCGCCCAGGCCGATGCGTGGCGCTCTCCCACCAGCGGTGGGGCTGGTGGTGGTGTGCCGGTGGTGGGGGTGGAACACGATGCTGATTTGATGCTGGCGTGGGAGCTAGCCCGCCGGGTCGCCGCAACTGATGTGACGGCGGCCGTGTTGGATCGGCTGGAATCCGCGTTCGATGAGCTAGCGATGGCCTACCCCGTCACGCCCCCGGCAGAGTTGTTGGTCAGGGTGCGTCAGTACGTGGGATACACCATGTCGCTGATGGACGGACGCGCCACCCTCGGGCAGCGGCGCCGGTTGATCACGGTTGCCGGGTGGTTGTCGTTGTTGGCGGCGACGGTCCATATTGATCTGACCCACCCGCGGGCCGCGGGTGCGCACCTGGCCACAGCGGCTAGCCTTGCCGGGCATGTGGGCAATCGGGAGATCCGGGCTTGGGCGCTGGAAACCGAAGCCTGGCGCGTGCTCACTGAGGGCGATCATCCTAGGGCGTTGGAACTTTCACGGGCAGCGCAGTATCACGCCCCGCGCGGGAGTTCGGTGGCGATTCAGGCCACTGCCCAGCAAGGCCGGGCGGCTGCCAGGCTCGGGGACCGGGCAGGGGCCATCGAAGCCATCGGGCGTGTGCACAAACTCATCGCCCCCCTAACACAGGTGGACGGTCCCGAGCACCACTACCGCTATGACCCGACTAAAGCGGTGGCGTATACGGCCACGACGCTGGCCTGGGCCGGTGACCCAGCAGCAGAAGACCACGCCCGCGACACCCTGGCACGGCTTGACCCTGACCCAGATGTATCAAGGTGGCCGCGCCGGGTCGCGTCCGCCTATCTCGATCTCGCGCTCGCCTTGACCGCGAGCGGAAGGCTCGATGAAGCCTGTACCCACGCTACGCGCGCCATAGAGTCCGGGCGCGTGGTGCCCTCCAACCACTGGAGGGCACAAGAGGTGGTGCGCGCCGTCTCCGGCCGCGACGTCCCCGAAGCGGTGGACCTTGTGGAGGCATACCGCGAACTCACCGCGGACACACGGGCGAACCCAGAAACCCAGTAACAGCAACAAAACCAACCGCCCCAAGTCCCCCTTGGACGGCAACCACTCCACGGGCAAACACGCCTGGGGCGGTGGGCTAGCCCTCATCGCCGAGGTCGGCCTGAGGTGCCCGCAAGCCCTCCACCAACACCGCCGGATCAAGGCGCAGAGCTCGGCAATGCGCAGGATGCTGTGCAAGGTCACGTTGCGGGTCCCGCGCTCAACTTGGCCCAAAAAGGACCAGTGCAACCCAGAGCGGTCGGCGAGCTTTTCTTGGCTCTCGCCCAACTCCTGGCGGCGGGCACGCACCCGAAAGCCCCGCCCCGCAGCCCCTCGCGCCCGCGCGCTAGCCGCGCGGGGGATCGGGAGATTGTTGTTGTCGGGCAGCAGCGGCCGAGTGTGGATGTTTCCAGGGTCGCGCGTTTGCTGATCACGATCAGCCGGCACGCTAGCAAGAAAACCCCTCCCCGCACCCACAGAAAGAAGAAAAGCGCGCCATGAACATAAAGAACACCACACCGAAGCAGACACAGCCGCGCCCGCGTGGGGTAGCGCTATTGCGGGTCTCTAGCGTTAACAAGTGCGACGCGAGTTTGACCCCGAGGGCATCTCCATCCCTGCCCAACGGCGCGCCACCCAAGCCAAAGCCCACGAGATGGGCGTGGAGTTGGTCGCGGAGTTTAAAAACGCCGGGATATCCGGGCGCAGCGTAGACAAACGCCCGGAGTTCCAGCGCATGCTTGCCTTCATTCGCGAGCGCGGCGATGGCGAGTATGTGATCGTGGACTCGCTCTCTAGGGCGAACCGCAATCGGTTTGATGACGCCATGATGATGATGCAACTGCGCGGCGCGGGCGTGCGGGTGGTGTCAGCGACCGAAAGCATTGACGACACCCCCGCAGGGCAGTTGTTGCACGGTATCCTTGCCGCGGTCAACGAGTTCCGCTCCGCTGCCGATGGGCGAGAAACCTCCCGCAAACTCGTCGCCAAGGCCACCATCGGTGGCACACCAGGACGGGCGAAAATCGGCTACCTCAACGTCCACGAAAACCACGACGGCCACCACGTCGCCACGGTGGCTATCGACCCTGACCGCGCACCCCTGGTGCGCCTAGGATTTGAATTGATGGCTAGTGGGGAGCACACCCTCGAAACTGTTCACCAGATGCTGGTGGATGCTGGATTGATGGCGCTACCGCACGGGAAGCGGCCAGTGCGCCCCATCGCCCGCAGCAAAGTCGCCACCATGCTACGCGACCGCTACTACCTCGGCTATGTCACCTTCAAAGGTGTGGAGTACCAAGGCCGCCATGAGCCTTTGATCACCCCGGAGCTGTTCCACCGGGTCCAGAAAGTCCTGGACTCCCACTCCGGGGCAGGCACCCGCAACCGCCGACACCACCACTACCTCAAAGGCTCCCTGTACTGTGCCCGCTGCGGAAACCGCCTCATCATCAGCATCGCCAAAGGTATCTACGAATACTGGCTCTGCCGCGGGCGTCAACCACGCATCTGCGACCTACCGTACCTCGCGGTAGGGCACGTGGAGAAAGCCGTCACCGCCCACTGGGCCACGCTCGTGTTCCCCCAAGACTTTCGCACCAGGGTCGAAGAAATCCTCGACCGCGAACTCGCCGACTCTACTCACACCCTCGAAAGCCACCGCACCGCCCTGGAACAACGCCTCGAGAACTCTCCACCCAGGAAGATCACTACCTAGATCTAGTCGGTGATCCCGCGTGGCCTACCGACAAACTCCGCGAGCGCATCATCACCAACCGCACCCACCAAGACAGGATCAAAGGTGAGCTAGCCAACCTCGCCACCAGCACCGACACCGGCCGCGCCATCCTCGCCACAGCCCGAGGGCTCCTAGAGCGCCCCCACGCCCTCTACAAGGCCGCCAACCCCACCCAACGGCAAGCCCTCAATCACACCCTCTACACCAAGATCATGATCAACGCCCGCGACAGCGACCCGGACACCTCCCAAGTCGCCAACACCGAGCACGCCGAACCCTTCCACCACCTCATCCCCCAAGCCCGCGCCACCAGCGCAGCCTCAAGTTCGAGTAAGACCTCTTGGGTGCCCCCGGCAGGACTCGAACCTGCGGCCAAGAGCTTAGAAGGCTCCTGCTCTATCCGCTGAGCTACAGGGGCGTGGGACGACAGCCCCGTAGCCCGAGGGTAGCCGTCTCGAAGGGTGTGATCGCCGCAGGCGGTCCGTCTGTTTCTCCGTCGAGCCGGTTGGGTGATGAATCCGTCATCTGGGGGCGGTCGAGGCGCGTTCCACCAGGGTGGTGGGGAGGGTCCGCTGGGGGCCCGGTCTTGCGCCGTCGAGGAGGGATATCGCCAGGTCAGCGGCCATGCGGCCCTTTGCGACGAGATCTTGGCGGACCGTCGTCAGCGGGGGGTCGGCCCACTGGGCGGCCGGGGTGTCGTCGAATCCGACGATCGTCAGGTCGGCGGGGACGCGCAGTCCCAGGTCGTGCGCGGCGCGTAGTGCGCCCATCGCCAGTTCGTCCGACATGCACAGCAGGGCGGTGGGTCGCGGTGTCCGCTGCAACAGCCAGTGAGCGCCCGTGCGGCCGTGGTCGCGCTGGCAGCCGGGGGCCTCCCACACCGGCGGCGCGTCCAGCACCGACAGGTAGCCCGCCATCCGCTCCCGCGTCACCCGGTACCGCGAGGTCGCCACCCGCTCGGCCGACGGCGGCCCGATGAGCCCGTCCGGGTGCAGGGCGAACGCCAGGACGCCCACGTCCCGGTGCCCCAGCCGCACCACGTGCTCGGCGGCCAGCGCCGCCCCGTCCCGGTCGGCCACGTCGACCAGCGCGGTCCCGGGCAGCACCGGCTGGTCGATCACCACCAGCGGCAGCCCACGGCGGTTCACCTCGGCCAGCGCCGGGGAGTCGTCCGGCAGGGAGTACGCCACCGCCACGTCCGCATGCGCCCGCGCAACGCTCTCCCGGCGCGGCCCGCCCGCGATGCCGGGCATCAGCAGCAGGGAGCGCTCGACGTCGAGGGTGTCCGACAGGCTGTCCAGCACGATCGACAGCGCGGGGTCGGAGAACGCCGAGGACAGCCGGGAGCCGAGCATCACGGCGACGGCGCCGCCGCGGCGGGTCGCCAGGCTGCGGGCCACCGGGTCCGGACCGGCGTAGCCCAGGGCCGCCGCCGTGGTGATGATCCGCTCGCGCAGGGAGGCCGAGAGCTGGTCGGGGCGGTTGTAGGCGTTCGACACCGTGGCCCTGGACACCCCCACCTCGCGGGCCACCGTGTCCAGGGTCGGCCGCCGTTCCCGTCCCACCCGGCCACCTTAACCGCCGCAGAAATCACCCCGCGGCTCTGAAGCGCTTCAGTTACCATGGCCGGGTGGTCGCTGTCCTCATCTTCTTCGCCCTGAACGGCACGGTGTTCGGCTCGTGGGCCTCCCGCGTGCCCGCGCTGGCCGCGCAGATCGGCGCCGCGGAGGGCTCGCTCGGCCTGGCGCTGCTCGGCGGCAGCGTCGGCATGATCGCGGCGGCGACGGTGACCGGGCGGCTGGCCGCGGCCTTCGGCGCCCGCCGCGTGCTCGGCGCGTCGACGCTGGCCAGCGCCGCCGCCCTGCCGCTGCTGGGCCTGGCCCCGTCGCCGCTGGCCCTGGGCCTGGCGCTGGTCCTGCTCGGCGCCTGCGTCGGGGCGTTCGACGTGGCGATGAACGTGGCCGCGGTGACCGTCATCCGGGCCACCGGGCGGCCGATGATGCCGATCTTCCACTCCTGTTTCAGCTTCGGCGGCCTGCTCGGCGCCAGCGGCGCGGCGCTGGCCGCGCACCTGGGCGTCGCGCCGTTCGAGCACCTGCTGGTCGTCAGCGCCGTCGTCGTGCTGGCGCTGGCCGTGTTCGCCCGCCAGGTCCCCAACGAGGCTCGCACCGAGCAGGCCGCGGCGGTCACCCCGGGGCCCGCGCCCTTCCGCAGGCCGATGCTGTGGCTGCTCGCGGGCGTCGCCCTGTTCTCCGCGGTCGCCGAGGGGGCCAGCGCCGACTGGTCGGCCCTCTTCGCCGCCGAGTACCGGGGGATGAGCGAGGCCACCGCCGCGATCGTCTACGGCGGGTTCTCCGTCGCCATGGCCGTCACCCGGCTGTTCGGGGAGGTCGCGCAGCGCCGCTTCGGCCCGGAGCGCCTGCTCGTCGTCGGTGCGCTCGTCGCGGGCGGCGGGCTGGTCCTGACCGCGACCACGCCGTCGGCCGCGCTGACCTTCGTGGGCTTCGCCCTCGCGGGCGCGGGCCTGGCCTACATGTTCCCCGTCGCCCTCGACCTGGCCGCGGCGTCGGGCCGCCGCGCCGACGGCACCGGCGGCGAGCGCGAGATCGGCTTCGTCTCGGCCATCGCCTACAGCGGCTTCCTCGCAGGCCCGCCGCTGATCGGGGGGATCGCGCACCTGTCTGACCTGGCCGTCGCCCTCGGCGTCGCGGGCATGATCGCCTGCGCCATCGCCCCCACGGCGCTGGCCGCCCGGGCCGCGGCCAAGCGGGAAACCGCGACGGTGTGAAACACGTGCTCTCGGCCGGCGATCATTCGCGGACTACGCTCGAAGGTGTGGACAAGCCCCAGCGCGCAGGCGGTGTCGTAGGTCTCATCGCGGTCGGGATCGGGCTCGCGGCCATCCTGGCGGCGTCCCTGGTCTCGCTCTCCGGCGACGGCCTCTACGACCTGCTCGGCCTGCCCACCCCGGACGCCTTCACCCGGCACGGCCTGACCGTCGTGCGGGTGGTCGCCGAGGTCGGCAGCGTGGTCACCATCGGCTCGCTGCTCTTCGCCGCGTTCCTGGTGCCCCCGCAGAAGTCCGGCGTGCTCGACGTCGGCGGCTACGCCGCGCTGCGCTGGGCGGGCGGCGGAGCCGGGCTGTGGTTCCTCGGCGCGCTGCTGTCCGGGCCGTTCCTGGCCGCCGACGCCGTGGGCCGCTCGGTGTTCGACATCCTCCCGGCCGACACCCTGTTCTCCCTGATCGGAGCGCTGTCGCAGGCGCAGGCGTGGCTGCTGACCGCGGTCGTCGCGCTCGCGGTGTTCGTCGGCACGCGGTTCGTGCTGACCTGGGGCTGGACGGTCGTGCTGCTGGCCGTCGCCCTGCTCGGGATGACGCCGGTCGCGGTGACCGGGCACTCCTCCAGCGGCGGCTCGCACGACATGGCCACCAACAGCCTGCTGCTGCACCTG
The DNA here is from genome assembly GCF_053604195.1 of Actinokineospora sp. NPDC004072. Classification (NCBI taxonomy): domain Bacteria; kingdom Bacillati; phylum Actinomycetota; class Actinomycetes; order Pseudonocardiales; family Pseudonocardiaceae; genus Actinokineospora; species Actinokineospora sp. NPDC004072. The sequence continues at coordinate 236,578 of NZ_JBSGHB010000012.1, forward strand.
GTCGCCGCCGCGCTGTGGGTCGGCGGGCTGATCGCGCTGCTGGCCCACGGCAGGCGCGCGGGGGCCAACCTGCCGCTGGCGGCCACCCGGTTCTCCAAGATCGCGCTGGTCTGCTGGATCGCGATGGCCGCGTCCGGGATCATCAACGCGCTGGTCCGGCTGCCCCTGGCCGACCTGTTCACCAGCACCTACGGCCTGCTCGTGGTGGCCAAGGGCGTGGCGCTGGTGGTGCTGGGCGTGTTCGGCTACTTCCAGCGCGAGCGCGGCGTCAAGGCCGTGGTCGAGAAGGGCGCTGGCGGCCCGCTGATGCGGCTGGCCGCGGGCGAGGTCCTGCTGATGCTGGTCACCTTCGGCCTGGCGGCGGGCCTGGCGCGCACGCCGCCACCGGAGTCGGCCCTGAACGTGCCCGGGTCCGTCGAGCTGGCCCTGGGCTTCCCGCTCACCGAGCCGCCCACGCTGGCGAACCTGCTGTTCGACTGGCGGTTCGACCTGATCTTCGGCACGCTCGCGCTGGCGATGGCCGGGCTCTACCTGCTCGGCCTGCGCAAGCTGCGGGCGCGGGGCATCTCCTGGCCGCTCGGGCGGACGATCGCCTGGCTGGTGGGCTGCTTCATCATCCTGTTCGCCACCTCGTCGGGGATCGGCAAGTACGCGCCCGCGATGTTCAGCATCCACATGCAGTCGCACATGATGCTGTCGATGCTGGCCCCGATCCTGCTGGTGCTGGGCGCGCCGATGACGCTGGCGCTGCGCGCCCTCCCGGCCGCGGGCGCCGACGCCCCGCCCGGGCCGCGCGAGTGGCTGCTCGCGCTGGTCCACTCGCCGATCTCCCGGGTGCTGACCAACCCGGTGGTGGCGCTGGCGCTGTTCATCGGCTCGTTCTACGGGCTGTACCTGTCGGGGCTGTTCGACTCGGCGCTGCCGCAGCACTGGGCGCACCTGGCGATGAACGCCCACTTCCTGATCGTGGGCTACATCTTCTACTGGCCGGTGATCGGCGTCGACCCGGCGCCGCGGCGCCTGCCGCACCTGGGCAGGCTCGGGCTGGTGTTCGCCTCGATGCCGTTCCACGCCTTCTTCGGCGTGGTGCTGATGGGCATGCAGACGGTGATCGGCGAGGCGTTCTACCGCGGGCTCGCGCTGCCGTGGAACACCGACCTGCTGGCCGACCAGCGCCTCGGCGGCGGCATCGCGTGGGCGTCGGGGGAGATCCCGCTGCTGGTGGTGCTGATCGCGCTGCTGGTGCAGTGGGCCAGGGCCGACGACCGCGAGGCCCGCCGGTCCGACCGCCGGATGGATTCGGGCGATTCGGACGACCTGGAGGCGTACAACGCCATGCTGAAGAAGCTGGCCGACCGGCAGCAGCAGTAGTTGTCCACAGGCGGGAAATCGAGGTGGCCGCGCCACCACCGGCCCCGCCAACCTGGTCGTATCGGGCCCGCAGGAGGCCCGCGGGACGACTGGGAGCAGCACATGTACGAGACCTTGGTGACCATGGCGGGCTGGGTCGTGGACCACCCCGTCCAGCGCCGCACCGGCGACAGCGCGTCGTGGGTCCGGTTCCGGCTCAAGACGGTCGAGCGCCGCTACGACCCGGACAAGGACGACTGGGTCAACGGGAACGTCATGTTCATTTCCGTGCACTGCTGGCGCAGTCTGGCCGACAACGCGCTCTCCGCGCTCAAACGCGGCGATCCGGTCATCGTGCACGGGCGGATGCGCATCTACGGGCAGAGCGGCGAACTCGCCGACAAGCGCGATGTCCAGATCGACGCCTACCACCTGGGGCTGGACCTGAGCAGGGCCAACGACCGGCTGCGAGCGACCGCGGACGAGCCTGCCGCGCTCGCCGCGGTCGCCTGAACGGGTGATGGCCGTGGTCGAGCAGCCGACAGCGGCGGCGGTTTCCCGGGTCAAAGCACCCTGCCGCGGTCAAGCCGTCCGCCCCGCCGCTCTACGATCGCGGGCATGGCCGAGTTCATCTACACCATGCGGAAGGTGCGCAAGGCGCACGGGGACAAGGTCATCCTCGATGACGTCAGCCTGTCCTTCCTGCCCGGCGCGAAGATCGGGGTCGTCGGTCCCAACGGCGCGGGCAAGTCCAGCGTGCTCAAGATCATGGCGGGGCTCGACCAACCGGGCAACGGCGATGCGTTCCTCTCGCCCGGGTACACCGTCGGCATCCTGCAGCAGGAGCCGCCCCTGAACGAGGAGAAGACCGTCCTCGGCAACGTCGAGGAGGCGGTTGGGGACACCAAGCGCAAGCTCGACCGGTTCAACCAGATCGCCGAGCAGATGGCGACCGACTACTCCGACGAGCTGATGGAGGAGATGGGCAAGCTCCAGGAGGAGCTCGACCACGCCGATGCGTGGGACCTCGACTCCCAGCTGGAGCAGGCGATGGACGCCCTGCGGTGCCCGCCGCCGGACGCCGAGGTCAGCAAGCTGTCCGGGGGCGAGCGCCGCCGGGTGGCGCTGTGCAAGCTCCTGCTGTCCAAGCCCGACCTGCTCCTGCTCGACGAGCCCACCAACCACCTGGACGCCGAGAGCGTGCTGTGGCTGGAGCAGCACCTCGCCCAGTACGCGGGCGCGGTGCTGGCGGTCACCCACGACCGGTACTTCCTGGACAACCTGGCCGAGTGGATCCTGGAGATCGACCGCGGCAGGCTCTACCCGTACGAGGGCAACTACTCCACGTACCTGGAGAAGAAGCGCGAGCGGCTGGACGTCCAGGGCAAGAAGGACGCCAAGCTGGCCAAGCGGCTGCGCGACGAGCTGGAGTGGGTGCGGTCCAACGCCAAGGCCCGCCAGACCAAGTCCCGGGCCCGCCTGGACCGCTACGAGGAGATGGCCGCCGAGGCCGAGCGCACCCGCAAGCTCGACTTCGAGGAGATCCAGATCCCGCCGGGGCCGCGCCTGGGCAACGTGGTGGTCGAGGTCGAGCACCTGCGCAAGGGCTTCGGCGACCGGGTGCTGATCGACGACCTGTCGTTCAGCCTGCCGCGCAACGGCATCATCGGCGTGATCGGCCCGAACGGCGTCGGCAAGACGACGCTGTTCAAGACCATCGTGGGGCTGGAGAAGCCCGACGCTGGCCAGGTCAAGATTGGCGACACGGTCAAGCTGAGCTACGTCGACCAGAACCGCGCGGGCATCGACCCGAAGAAGACCGTCTTCGAGGTCGTCTCCGGCGGGCTGGACTACATCGAGGTGGGCCAGGTCGAGATGCCCTCGCGCGCCTACGTCAGCGCGTTCGGGTTCAAGGGACCGGACCAGCAGAAGCCCGCGGGCGTGCTGTCCGGCGGCGAGCGCAACCGGCTCAACCTGGCGCTCACCCTCAAGCAGGGCGGCAACCTGATCCTGCTGGACGAGCCCACCAACGACCTGGACGTGGAGACCCTCGGCTCGCTGGAGAACGCGCTGGAGCAGTTCCCCGGCTGCGCCGTGGTCATCTCCCACGACCGCTGGTTCCTCGACCGCGTGGCCACCCACATCCTGGCGTGGGAGGGCACCGACGAGAACCCGGCGAAGTGGTTCTGGTTCGAGGGCAACTTCGAGGGCTACGAGAAGAACAAGATCGACCGGATGGGTGCGGAGGCGGCCCGCCCGCACCGGGTGACCTACCGCAAGCTCACCCGAGACTGACGGTCGGCGACACGTGGCGGCCTGGACCGACGACCCCGCGGCGGACGGCGCGGCCCTCGTGGCCGCGGCCGCCCGGCTGCGGTGGAGCGCCCCGGAACTGGCCGTCCAGTTCGCCGCCTGCGCGATTGATCACGGTGTCGGCCCCGAGGAGCGACTGACCTGCCAGTCGCTCCTCGCGGCGGGCCTCACCGCCCTCGGCCGCCCAGCCGAAGCGGTCGAACCAGCCGTGGCCGCCCTCCGCTTCGCCACCGCCACCGGCCGGGCCGAGGAGGTCACCGCCCTCCGCACCACCCTCGCCACCTGCGCCCGAACCCTCGGCGACCCCCTGACCGGCTCCGAAATCCTCCGCCCCGCCCTCACCGACCCACCCTCGGCGACCACGTCGCAGGAAGCCACCCTCAGGCCGCACCCGGCTGACCGCGCCCCATCGTCGGGCTGGCCCCCCACTGGCACCCCGCAGGCAGGCTCGCCGGGATCGACCCCGACCGGCCAGGGCCCGTCCTCGGGCTGGTCCCCGTCGGGCACGTCACAGGGGTTCGCGTTGGGGTCGTACCCAGCGGATGCGGGTGGTGCGCCGCAGCCGGGCCACTCCCAGGTCGGGCACCCCCTGCCCGACCTGTTGGTGCCCGTGGCGGCCGGGAACCCGGCTGGTCCGGAGGCCGCGGTGTCGCCGACCACGACCGCCCGGGCGATGGTCGAGCTCGCCTCCTGCCTGTCGCACGTGGCGGGGCGCGATGACGTCGAGGATGCGTTCACCGAGGCCGACCGCCTGATCTCCGCCGATGAGGCGCTGTCCCCGGCGCGGCGGCGGGTCGAGCGGGCGATGGTCTGCGCCCACACCGCCGCCTACCACCGCCGCTACGGCGACACCGAGGCCGCCGCCGACTCCGCCAACGAGGGCCTGGCGATCCTGCGCCACCCGGACGGCGCCGACCCCGACCCGTCGGGCGTGCGGGCGGCGCTGGTCCACGAGCTGACCCTCGCCCTCCTCGACGAGGGCGCCCTCGACGAGGCGATCGCCGCCAGCGCCCCCCTGCTCGCCGAACCGGTCCGCGCGACGACCGCCCCGGCGGTGTCCAGGCTGCGCCTGGCCGTGGCGACCCGCGTCCACTTACCGGCAGGCCGCACCGACCTCGGCCGCACCCTCCTGCTGGACACCATCGACACCGCCACCCGCCACACCCTCGAATCCACCCTCGCCGATGCGTGGACCTTCCTGGCACACATCGAGGAATCCGCCGCCCACCCGGTAGCCGCCCTCCACGCCCTCCGCTCCGCCCGCGCAGCAGAACACCGCCACCACCGCACCACCACCCGAGCCCGCCGCCTGCTCACCACCGAATTCACCCCCACCACAAACCCCACCCAAGGCGCGGCCCTCCTCAACACAGTCGTCCAACCCCACGCCCCCACAATCCCCCTCACCACCCACTCCCGCCGCCCCTCCCCACCCCAGGGCACTGTGTCCTCTAGTGGAGACACCCCCACCTCTCCCCAAGGCGCCCTCCCCTCTCCCCAGGACACTCCCTCTTCTCCCCACGGCGCCTTCGCCTCTCCCCAGGAAGCCCCCTCCTCTCCTCGAGAGGCCCCTGCCTCTCCCGAAGGCACTCTCTTCTCTTCCCAAGGCACCTATGCCTCTCCTGGAGGCGCTCTCTCTTCACCCGAGGGCACTCCTTTCTCCCCCCAAGGCGCCCCTGCCTCTCCCGAAGGCACCCTCGCCTCACCCCAAGACACCCCCGCCCCGCTCCACCCCCCGCCGCCCTCTCCCCACGCCTCCCACCCGACAACCGCAGACCCGTCCCCTTTCACGCCCTCCCCACCCACGACTCCCCGCGCCAAATCCCCAAACCCGCTAGACCCGCCGGACCCCGAACCCCTAAACCCATCGGTATCACCGCACCCCGAATCCCCATCATTTGCGTCGCCGCATCGGGAATCGTCGGATTCGGTCGGGGTTGCCGGATCGCTGGGTCGGCTCGGGTTCGAGCCTGGCATCTCGGGGGAGGCTGGGGACTTGTCCGCTGAACCCCCGGTCGCCGATGCTGGTGAGTCGGCGGGGGAGGTTCCTCGGGGGCGGTCCATTCCCTTCGGGTCGAGTGCGGGGAGGTTCTTCGGGGGAGCGGGTGGGGAGGCTGCGGCGTCCGGGGGTGGCGTGGGGGTGCCTGGGTGGGGCGGGGTTGAGCACCGCCATGATCCAGTCGAGCGCGTCCCGTCGGGCCCCGAGGGGCCGGGAGCGGAGAAGGAGATGTCATCCGTGGGTCGGCATGAGGCACCGGATGGGCCGTCGGAGGCGCGGGAGGACGGGGGGTTCACCCTGATCCTCGTGCGGGTGGAGCCGATCGGCCATCCCGAGGCGGTTGACCCGGAGGAGCCCGCGCTCCCGGTCGGCGACGACGCCATGATCAACGCACTGGCGTCCCGGGTGCGCGATCTGGCGCCCACGGGCACCGACCTGGTCCGCTGCGACCGCGGTGAGTTCGCCGTGCTGCTGCCGCGCACACCGACGGTCATCGCCGAGCAGTTCGCGTCGATCATCCGCAAACAGGCGGGTCGCGGGCCGTGGCTGGCCGATGTGGTCGGCAGGCCGGTCACCGTCCGCACCGCAGTCGCCAACCACGTCGCCGTCGGCGTGACCCGCGGTCTGGACACCCTCCTGCAGGTAGCCCGCGCCGTCCTCCGCGGCGAGCCGGTGAACCCACTTGCCGAACGCAGCCAGCCCGCCGCCCCGCTTGCCAAGCGCAGCCAACCGGTCGACTCCTTTGCCGAGCGGAGCCTGGACCCGCTTGCCGAGCGGAGCCTGCCGGTCGACTCGTTTGCCGAGCGGAGCCTGGACCCACTTGCCGGGCGCAGCCAGCCGGTCGACTCGCTTGTCGAGCGCCTGCCGGTCGACCCGGCTGCCGGGCGCAACCTGCCGGTCGAGCAGCCGCAGCCCCGCGACCAGGAGCAGCGCCCCTCCCGCCGCGACCGCCGCGCCGCAGCCCCCTCCGACGCCCACGAGGTCCTCAGCCGCTTCGGCATCACCGCCGCAGGCGGCGGCCGCCGCCGAGCCCCCGACGACGACCTCAACCCCTACCTCACCATCGGCCCAGCCCACTCCCGGTCCACCCAGCCGGACAACCGGACCTCAGACCGCCTCCCCCCAACCCAGACGAACCACCCCACCACCCCCGACCCAGCCGACATCCCACCAGCCCAGGGAACCCACTCCGCCCTCCCCGCAGGGGCCGACGCGCCACCGGTCTGGGGAAGCCACTCCGCCACCTCCGGATCGGGCGATGTTCCGTCGGCCCGCACGGGCCACTCCGCCGTGCCCGCACCGGCCGATGTCCCGCCAGTCGGGACAGACCATTCCCCGACCCCTGAGCTGGCCGACATTCCGCAGGCCCGGGGAAGCCGCTCCGCCGTCCCCGAGTCGGGCGACATTCCGCAGGCCCGGGGGAGCCGCTCCGCCGCCCCCGAGTCGGGCGACATCCCGCAGGCCTGGGGAAGGCGCTCCGCCGCCCCCGAGTCGGGCGATGGCTCGTCGGGTCGGGCGGGCCATTCTGCTGATTCTGGACCGGGTGATGTCCCGCCGGTCGGGACAGGTGATTCCGCGGCGTCTGAGCCGGCGGGCGCTCCGCTGGTCTGGGGAAGCCACACCGCCGCCTCCGAGTCGGCCGAGACTCCGCCAGCTCGGGGACGTCGCTCCGCCGACACGTCGCCAGCCCGGGCGAGTCATCCCGCCGTCCCGGAGCCGGGGGAGATTCCGCCGGTTGAGCCTGCCCCCGACGAGATCCCCCCGATCGAGCCCGGCCCCGACCAGGTGCCCACCCGCGAGCCCGGGGCCATCCCGGTGCCGCCCAAGCCCGCCGAGATCCCGCCGATGCGGCCCGAGCCCGCTGAGATCCCGCCCGCGCAGCCGGACTCCGACGACGCCCCCAGCGCCGCGAGCCTGCTCGACCGGCTCAGCAAGCTCGTCTCCGGGGAGCCGGAGCCCTCTACAGTGGACAAACCGGTCAAGCGCCGGGATTCCGCCGTCATCCCCCGCCCGACCCCCGCGATGGCCGAGTGGCTGCGCCGCGCAGGCCGCCCCCTCCCCGAAGACGACCTGCTCGAACCCGTCGAGGACACCCCCCAGCCGCCCGCCGCCGAACCAGAGCAAGCCGAACCAGAGCAAGCCGACAAGACCGACCGCCCCCGTCGCCGGGAGCGGTCCTCCAGCGATCTAGCCAACCTCCTCGCCGAGGCGCTGGCCGCCTTCCAGGCCACCCAGGCCGACGACCCCGAGCGCCCGTCCCTGCCCGCGGCCAGGCACCCCGAGCCCGACCCGGGCGGCCCCGCGCGCCTCCCGACCCGGCCCGACGACGCCCGTCCGGCCTTCCCCGCCGCCCGGTCCGGTGACGAGGCCGCGGACCAGCACCGCGCCGTCCCCACCAGCCGCAGCGAGGGGGAGCGGCCGAGTCCGCTGGATGCGGCGCTCGCCGCGCGCAGGCCGATCCCCGACACCGGCGGACGCCGCCGCGCCCCCGAGGACCCGCCCGGCACCGGGCGGCGGGCGGCGCGGCGGGCCCGGGAGGAGGCGGGGCCGAGCTGGGCCGCCGACGCGCGGGCCGCGGACCCCGACTCGCCGCCGCCGAGCCGCGGGCTGGCGTGGCGGCCGGAGGAGGGCGGGCGGCACCGCTCGTCCGGCTGGGCCCCGGCCGACATCGACGGCGGATGACCGTTGTGCCTGGCAGGGGCCGATTTCCGGCGGCGGGTTAAGAGGTCGTCACCGTCTGGTGAACTGTCCAGGGGCGGCATGCCGCGCCCGGGCCCGGCACTACCCTGAGGGTGTGACACACCGACGTGGCACATCGACTGTGGAGCCGACCTGAAGATGACCTCGACTGGTACCCCGTCCCGCACCGAGAGAGCCGCCAGCGTCGACGGCTCGCCCGCGCGCAGCCCGGAGCAGACCCGGGACGACCTGATCGCGCGGGCCGCGGAGCTGGACCCCGACATAGCCGACCTCATCCGGCTGTACTACCGGTACATCCCCCCTGAAGAAGTCCTCGACGACGATCCGCGCGACCTGGTGGGCGCCGTGCGCTCGCACGCCCAGCTCGCCGAGCGCCGGGTGCGGGGCCGCCCCGCCGTGCGGATGCTCAACCCCGAGAGCAGGACCGACGAGTGGTCCTCCCCGTGCTCGGTCATCCAGCTGGTCACCGACGACATGCCCTACCTCGTCGAGTCGGTCACCGCGGCCCTGGCCCGCACGGGCGCGCACGTCCAGCGCGTGATCCACCCGATCGTGGTCGTCCGACGGGATGTCGCTGGCAACCTGCAGGAGCTCCTGCCGAAGGCCGACGCCGAGGCCCCGCCGGGCGAGGCGTTCCCGGAGAGCTGGATGTCCATCGAGGTCGACCGGGTCACCGACGGCGAGCGGGCCCGCGAGATCGAGACCGTGCTGCACTCGGTGCTGACCGACGTGCGCGAGGTCGTCGAGGACACCGACCGGATGATCGCCACGGCGATGAGCCTGGCCGACCAGCTGGAGCAGAACCCGCCGCCGCTGGACGACGAGCACCTCGCCGACGGCGCGGAGCTGCTGCGCTGGCTGGCCGACGGCCACTTCACCTTCCTGGGGTACCGCAACTACGAGCTGGTCGACGGCGACGGCGAGCCCGCCCTGCGCGCCATCCTGGCCAGCGGCCTCGGCGTGCTGCGCCAGGACAGCCTGGCCGCGCGCAGCCTGACCGCGGGCCCGGACGCCGTCCGCCACGCGCTGGCCCCCGAGCTGCTGGTGCTCACCGAGGCGAGCGCGCCGTCCACCGTGGCCCGCGCCGCCTACCCGTACTACGTGGGCGTGAAGACCTTCGACAGCGAGGGCCGGGCCACCGGCGAGCACCGCTTCCTGGGCATCTTCACCACCTCCGCGCTGCACGAGGACGTGCTCGACATCCCCGTGGTGCGCCGCCGGGTCCGCGACGTGATCCACCGCGCGGGCTTCCCGATGGAGTCCTACTCCGGGCAGCGCATGCTGGAGGTCATCCAGAACTGGCCGCGCGCCGAGCTGTTCTCCGCGACCGCGGAATCCCTCTACACCACCGCGACCGGCGTGATCGCCCTGGCCGACCGGCGCAGGCTGCGGCTGTTCCTGCGCAAGGACCCCTACGGCCGGTTCTTCACCTGCCTGGTCTTCCTCCCGCGCGACCGCTACACCACGACCTCCCGCATCGCGATGCAGGAGGTGCTGCTGGAGGAGCTGGGCGGCACGAACCTGGAGTTCAGCACCCGCCTGGGCGAGTCGCCGCTGGCGCAGGTGTACTTCATCGTCCGCACCGACCCGGCCACCATCACCGAGCCGGACGTGCTGCGCGTGCAGGAGCGGCTGACCCAGGCCGTGCGGACCTGGGACGACCGCATGGTCGAGGCCCTGCTGACCGAGCGGGCCAACGGCGCCAACAGCGAGTCGGCGACCGAGCTGGGCCAGCGCTACGCCAACGCCTTCCCCGAGGCGTACAAAGAGGACTTCGACGCCCCCGCGGGCCTCGCCGACCTGCGCCGCATCATGGCGCTGGGCGAGGACGACATGGCGGTGCAGTTCTACGTGCCCGACGGCGCGGAGGCGGGGGAGCGGCGGCTCAAGCTGTTCCTCAAGGGCGGCAAGGTCACCCTCTCCCAGGTCCTGCCGGTGCTGCAGGCGATGGGCGTCGAGGTGATCGACGAGCGCCCCTACGAGCTGGACCGCGACGACAGCGAGCCGTGGTGGGTCTACGACTTCGGCCTGCGCATCGACCCGACCGTGCTCGACGCGCGGGCCGACCTCGACCGGCTGCCGCGGGAGTTCGAGGAGGCGTTCAGCGCGTCCTGGCGCGGTGACGCCGAGGTCGACCGGTTCAACGCGCTGGTGCTGCGCGGCGGGGTCACCTGGCGGCAGGCCACCATCCTGCGCGCGTACTCGCGCTACCTGCGCCAGGCGGGCACGCCCTACAGCCAGGAGTACATCGAGGACGCGGTGCTCGCCCACACGCACGTGGCGACGGCGCTGATCGAGCTGTTCGAGACCTGCTTCGACCCCTCGCTGTCGCCCGAGACCCGCACCGCGCACGCCAAGGCGCAGGTCGACGAGATCGCCGGGATGATCGACGGGGTCACCAGCCTCGACGAGGACCGCATCCTGCGCAGCCTGCTCACCGTCATCCGGGCCACCCTGCGTACGAACTACTACGTGCGCGACGCCGACGGCAACCCGCGCCCGTACCTGGCGATCAAGCTGGAGCCGGGGGCGATCCCGGAGCTGCCCGAGCCGCGGCCGCGGTTCGAGATCTTCGTGTACTCCCCGCGCGTGGAGGGCGTGCACCTGCGGTTCGGGTCGGTGGCCCGCGGCGGGCTGCGCTGGTCCGACCGCAGGGAGGACTTCCGCACCGAGATCCTGGGCCTGGTCAAGGCGCAGGCGGTGAAGAACGCGGTGATCGTGCCGGTGGGCGCCAAGGGCGGCTTCGTCGTCAAGCGCCCGCCCGCCCCGGTGGGCGACGCCGCGCTGGACCGCGAGGCGTTCATGGCCGAGGGCGTGGCGTGCTACCGCATGTTCATCTCCGGCCTGCTCGACCTGACCGACAACCTGGACGGCACGACCGTGGTGCCCGCGCGCGACGTCGTGCGCTACGACGAGGACGACACCTACCTCGTCGTCGCCGCCGACAAGGGCACCGCGTCGTTCTCCGACATCGCCAACGCGGTGGCCCGCGAGTACGGCTTCTGGCTCGGCGACGCCTTCGCCTCCGGCGGCTCGGTCGGCTACGACCACAAGGCCATGGGCATCACCGCCCGCGGCGCGTGGGAGAGCGTCAAGCGGCACTTCCGCGAGCTGGGGGTGGACACCCAGACCGAGCCGTTCACCGTCGTCGGCATCGGCGACATGTCCGGCGACGTCTTCGGCAACGGCATGCTGCTGTCCGACCAGATCCGGCTGGTGGCCGCCTTCGACCACCGGCACATCTTCATCGACCCCGACCCGGACCCGGCGGTCTCCTTCGCCGAGCGCAAGCGGCTGTTCGCCCTGCCGCGCTCGTCCTGGGACGACTACGACCGCGCGAAGATCAGCGCGGGCGGCGGGGTCTGGCCGCGCACGCTCAAGTCGATCCCGCTGAGCCCGCAGGCGGTGGCCGCGCTCGGCCTGCCCGAGGGCACGCAGAAGCTGTCGCCGCCGGAGCTGATGAAGGCGATCCTGCAGGCCGAGGTCGACCTGCTGTGGAACGGCGGCATCGGCACCTACGTCAAGGCCAGCACCGAGACCCACGCCGACGTGGGCGACAAGGCCAACGACGCGGTCCGGGTCGACGGCGCCGACCTGCGGGTCAAGGTCGTCGGCGAGGGCGGCAACCTGGGCCTGACCCAGCGCGGCCGCATCGAGTTCGCGCGCGGCGGCGGCAAGGTCAACACCGACGCGCTGGACAACTCCGCGGGCGTGGACTGCTCCGACCACGAGGTCAACATCAAGATCCTGCTCGACCACGTGGTCCGCTCCGGCGAGCTGGACCCGGCCCAGCGCGACGACCTGCTGGCCGAGATGACCGACGAGGTCGCCGAGCTGGTGCTGGCCGACAACTACCGGCAGAACGCGGTCATGGGCGTCAGCCGCGCCCACGCCGCGCCGATGCTGTCGGTGCACCAGCGGCTGGTGGACAGCCTGGAGAGCCGGGGCCTGGACCGCCAGCTGGAGGCGCTGCCCAGCCGGGCGCAGTTCAAGGCGATGGACAAGGCGGGCGAGCCGCTCACCTCGCCGGAGCTGTGCGTGCTGCTGGCGCACGTGAAGCTGGCGCTCAAGGACGACGTGCTGGCCGCGGACCTGCCGGACCTGGACGTCTTCGCCCGCAGGCTGCCGGAGTACTTCCCGACCCAGCTGCGCGAGCGCTTCGCCAAGGCGATCTCGGCGCACCCGCTGCGCCGCCAGATCACCACGACGCTGCTGGTCAACGAGGTCGTCGACGGCGCGGGGATCTCCTTCGCCTTCCGGCTGGCCGAGGAGACCAGCGCCTCGGCGACCGACGCCGTGCGCGCCTTCGCCGTGGTGACCAGGGTCTACGACCTGCCCGCGATCTGGCGGGAGATCGACGCCCTGGACAACGTGGTGCCCACCGCGGTCGCCGACGGGATGGTGCTGGAGACCCGGCGGCTGCTCGACCGGGCCTGCCGCTGGCTGCTCGCCAACCGCCCGCAGCCGCTGGCGGTCGGGGCGGAGATCTCCCGCTTCCACGAGGTCGCCGCCCAGCTCGCGCCCGCCGTCGGGGACTTCCTCGCCGGGCAGGCGCGGCGGCGGGCCGAGGCGGAGGCCGAGCGGCTGGTCGCGGCAGGCGTGCCGACCGAGCTGGCCAAGCGGGTCGCCGCGCTGATCGACTCCTACGGGCTGCTCGACATCACCGAGGTCGCCGAGCTGGCCGAGCGCGACGCCGGGCTGGACACCGAGCGCTCGCCGTGGGAGACCGCCGAGCTGTACTACGCCCTGGCCGACCACCTGGGCTTCGACCACATGCTCGACGCGGTCGGCGCGCTGGAGCGCGGCAACCGCTGGCACGCCCTGGCCCGCCTGGCCCTCCGCGACGACCTGTACGGCTCGCTGCGCGCCATCACCCTCGACGTGATGCGCCAGAGCGAGCCGAACACCCCCGCCGCGGAGAAGATCGCCGCCTGGGAGCACGCCAACAGCTCCCGGCTGGCCCGCGCCCGCGCGGCGCTGGCCGACATCCAGGAATCGGGCAGGCTCGACCTGGCGACGCTGTCGGTCGCGGCCCGCCAGATGCGCAGCATGGTCCGCTGATCCCATCGGTGGCCGCCCGCTCCCGGGCGGGCGGCCACCGGCGGATAAGGTTCCCCCGGGGCCGATTTTCAGCGGAAGGAACTGGTGCGTTGGGCGTATTCGTCACCCAGGTGCGGCCGCGCTGGTCGGACATGGACTCCTACGGCCACGTCAACCACGCGAGCACCGTGACGCTCCTCGAGGAGGCCCGCGTCGACCTGCTCTTCCACGAGGCCGCCCTGCGCGGCGCCGAGGACCTGGCGCGCGGGGTGGTGGTGGCCAACCTGACGGTGGACTACCTCGCCCCGCTGTACGCGACGGGCCGCGGGGTGCGGGTGGCGGTGTCGGTGCGCGAGATCCGGGCGGCGTACTTCGTGCTGGATTACGTGGTCCACAATGGACCGCTGGAGACCGACCAGGTGGCCGTCACCGCCCGCACGACCCTGGCCCCGTTCGACCTGGCCGCAGGCAAACCCCGCCGGGTCACCGACGCCGAACGCGACTTCCTCGCCGCGTGGCACAACGGAGGCGGCCGTGGCTGAGCTGCACTTCCCCGACCCCGCCGAACGCGCCAACCTCGGCGCCTTCGTAGCCCGCGCGGTCCGCCTCGACCAGCAGGCCGTGGTCCGCCTCCGCGGCCGCGACGGCGACCTGGTCGACGCCTGGGTCGCCACCCCGTTCGACGTCCTGGCCACCCGCACGGCCCGCGGATCCCTGACCCCCGGGGACGTGACGGTCTCCGGCAACGAACTGCTCGCAGGCCTCGCCGTGGTCCGCGACGACCGCATCGACCCCGGCCACCCGCGAGACATGCAGTGGCGCTCGCCGCTGCCTCCGGCCAAGCACTGGAAGGTCGTCGACCGGATTCCGGCCCGGGAGGTGGCGGAGCTGGCGGATCGGGGCTTGGCGGTGGCCCGCGAGAACGTCGGCCCGCAGGGCACGCCGCCTGCGTCCTTGCTCGACCAGACGGTGCTGACGGTCGAGGGGGAGGGCTTGGCCGTCAAGGTCCCCTTGCGCTGCCTGTTCGCCCTCTCCGGCATGGGCTTCCTCGCCGACGACGATGACGCCCACATCCGCGTCACCGCCACCGACTCCTGGCTCCGCCTCGACGCCATGTACGGCGCCGTCGTCCGCCGCAGGCACGCCCTCCTCCCCCTCCTGGTCTGACCCCCGCCGCCACCCACATGCCGTCACCATCTGGTCCCACCCAGATGATCTGACCATCTGACCGCCCCACCCAGATGACCCCATCATCTGAACGACAACTCAGATGCCCAGATCATCCGGCCACCCCACTCAGATGCCCACACCATCTGCCCCGGCAACGCAGATGACGTGCCCATCCAGCACACCTCCACTCGGATGGCGGCGTACTGGACCAGGCGGCTCAGATGACGAGCCCATCCAGCCACCCCGTTCAGATGGCGGCATCATCGGACCCGGCAGCTCAGGTGACGAAACCATCCAGCCACCTCGCTCAGATGGCGGCATCATCGGACCATCCAGCCACCTCGCTTGGATGGCGGCGTGATGGACCAGGCAGCTCAGATGCCCAGATCATTCGAGCGGCCCGCCCCGATGACCTCGTCATCTGAATGACAACTCAGATGCTCAGATCATCTGGCCGCACGGCTCGGATGCGCACATCATCTGGCCATGCCCCTCAGATGGGGGGAACATCTGGCTGGTGCGCCGCCATCGTCACCGTTGTCGTTGCGATCCCACCGTCCCGCCTTGGGATGCACCGCCGCCGCGCTCGTCCTCTCGTGCCGGGGGGGGGGGGAGGGCTTCGAAGGTAGCGGTGCTGGAGGGGCAGGTGGCGGGTGGTTCAGATGGTCTGATCATCTGGATGGTCTGATCATCTGGGGGGTGGATGGGTGGGCGACGGCTGGGTTAGTGCAGGTGGCGGGTGAAGAAGGCGGCTACTGGGTTGTGGATGGCGGGGCGGGAGTCGGTGGGGGTGATGGGGCCGATGAGTTGGGCTCGTTCGGAGGGGGTCATGAGGCCTGCGGCTTGGAGTTGGGGGGCTTGGGTGGCGAAGTCGGTGAAGACCCAGTGGGTTGCGTTGGTCAGTTGGCGGTGGGTGGTGCGGGGGCCGGTGGCGAGCATCGCGGACCAGGAGTGGGCGTAGCGGTCGTTCCAGTAGCCGTCGGTGCTGAACAGCAGCAGGGGCTTGGGGGTGCCCTTGGCGGCCACCGGCAGGAGGTCGCCGTACTGAGATGGGGGCTCGGGGACGTAGTCGAGGTAGCCCTCCAGGTTCACCGCCGCATCAATCCCCGGGTCCTCGTAGAGGGCCTGGGCGGCGACCGTTCCGCCGATCGAGTGCCCGTACACCCCCACCCGCCGCAGGTCGAGGCTCCGGGCGAGGTGCCGGGGGAGGGGCTTCCCATCGACGTCCGGATTGCCGCCGCGAGCCAGCACCCGCAGGCTGTCCAGCACGAACCCGAGATCGGCCAACCGCGACTCCACCGTCGTGCGGAAACCCGCGGGCGTCCCCGGATGCGCCGCCAGCTCGATCGGCCGGACCTCCCCGTCCGGGAACTCCACGGCGATCGCGCCGCCCGGGTGGTCGACCGCCACCACAACGAAGCCGCGGCTGGCCAGGTCCTCGGCCAACCCCGTCCCCAGCCCCCGCGGGTCGCCACCGCCCGGGCTGTAGAGCAGGACCGGCCGCCGACCCGGCAGGGCGGGCGCGCCCACGTGCGAGTGCGTCCGGGTCGCCGCCCAGTCGACGCCGGTGTCGGGTAGCTCCGGGTGGACGTAAGTGACGTACCAGGCGTTGAAAACCTCCACCACGCCCGGCGTCATCTGCCGCCCCACGGGATATCCGCGCGTATCCGCCGCAGGGTAGTAAACCGACACCATCAATTCCCGAGTAGGCCGGTTGGCGTCCCAAGGGTCAGGCCGGGAAACGTCCTCCAAGTGCATCTCCACCACCCCGACTCGGTATTTCCCGGACGGCGCCGGCAATCGCAGGGCGATATCCGCCCGCGCCACGCCTGCCGTCCCCACCACCAGGGCAGCCGCCAGCGCCAGGGATGTGCCTCTCACGGCATTCCTCCTCAGTGCGAACAAGCCTTGCTGATGTATTCCCATAACCGGTTCCCCAGCTCCGAACCCGGGACCACGGCGTCGCCGTACTGGCGGAAGAACCGCGCCACCGACCGCCCAGTTCCGCGTCGCCGCCGGTGAAACTTCCGCCCAGGCGCGCGACGGTGCCGCGCACGCGGGGGTCCTCAGGTCGGTCACTGCGGCAATGGTCCACCAGTTCGCGCAAGACCACCGGCCATTCGATATCTCTCTACCCGCGGTCCGCGTCGTCCAGGGCCGCGGCGCACTCCTCCAGCACCGTGCGCCCAGGCCGTCGTTGAACATCGCGTCAGCCAGCCCAGCCGGTCCAGCACGTCGCCCGAGTGGGGGTCGACCTAGGCGAGCAGGCCGAGCTGCCGCAGCAGGATCTGGTGCAGCCTGCGCAGGTCGGCCTCGGTGTAGCGGCGGTCCGCTCGCCGGGGCGCAGCAGGCCGAGGTCGTCGTAGTGGTGCAGCCTCCGCCCGGTCAGCCCGTGGCCAGCGCCCCCACCGTCCATCGCCGGGTCATGCGCCCAACGCTAGGACCTCCCGCTGCGTGAGGTTCACGCCAGCCAGACCGCCGCGTCCGGTGGCAGCAGCCCGCCCTCCAGCGGCGCGCTCGACAGCAGGACCTCGCCCGGGGGCAGCGGCACCGGCGCGGCCGAGGTGTTCAGCGCGCAGATCAGCCCGCCGCCCTTGCGCCGGAACGCGAAGCAGCCCGGGGGAGCGCCGTACCACTCCAGCTCGGTGCCGCTGAACGACGCATGCGTCTTGCGGATCTCCACCGCCTGCCGGTACAGCGACAGCATCGACGCCGGGTCCTCCAGCTGCGCCTCCACCGTCAGCGGGCCCCAGCCCGCGGGGATCGGCAGCCAGGTCGACGGCCCGTCGGTGAAGCCGAACGGCGGCTCGACGCCCTCCCACGGCATCGGCACCCGGCACCCGTCGCGGCCCTTCTCCGCGCCACCGGAGCGGTGGTACATCGGGTCCTGGCGGGCCCAGTCGGGCACGTCGACGTTGGGCAGGCCCAGCTCCTCGCCGTTGTAGAGGTAGGCGACGCCGGGCAGCGCCAGCTCGACCAGCGCCATCGCCCTGGCCCTGCGGGTGCCCGCGGCCCCGCCGCCGTAGCGCGTCACGTGCCGGTCGACGTCGTGGTTGGACAGCGTCCACGTCGGCGGGACCGACCCGGCCGCCACCATCGAGCGCTCGATGGCCCGGCGCACGGCGTCGGCGTCGAAGTCGGCCTGGGCCAGCTTGAAGTTGAAGCCCAGGTGCAGCTCGTCGGGGCGGACGTAGCGGGCGAAGCGCTCGTCGCTGTCCACCCAGATCTCGCCGACGGCCATCGTGCCGGGGTGCTCGTCCAGCACCCGCCGGATGAGCCGGTGCACGTCGTGCACGGCCTCGTTGTCGAAGCGCGGGTCGGTGACGTGCGGGGTCTGCGCGCCCGCCATGACCGCCACCACGGCCGGGTCCATGTCCGGCAGGCCCTCGGGTTTGGCCATGCCGTGGGCGACGTCGACGCGGAAGCCGTCGACCCCGCGCTCCAGCCAGAACCGCAGCGTCTCCACCAGGTCGACCCGCACGTCGGAGGAGTCCCAGTTCAGGTCCGGCTGCTGCGGGGCGAACAGGTGCAGGTACCACTGCCCGTCGGCCACCTGCGTCCACGCCGGACCGCCGAAGATGCTGGTCCAGTTGTTCGGCGGGCCGTCGCCGCGGCCGTCGCGGAAGAAGTACCGGTTGCGCTCGGGGCTGCCCGGGCCGGCCGCCAGCGCCGCCTGGAACCAGGGGTGCTGGTCGCTGGTGTGGTTGGGCACCAGGTCGACGGTGATCTTGATCCCGTGCTTGTGGGCGTCCTCGACCAGCCGGTCGAAGGCGTCCAGGTCGCCGAAGAGCGGGTCAACGTCGCGCGGGTCGGCGACGTCGTAGCCGTGGTCGGCCATGGGGGAGCGGAAGAACGGCGTCAACCACAGGGCGTCGACGCCGAGCAGCTCAAGGTAGCCCAGGCGGGACCGGATGCCCTCCAGGTCGCCGACACCGTCGCCGTCGGAATCGGCGAAGGACCGCACGTACACCTGGTAGAACACCGCGTCCTGCCACCATGCGGTGGCGCCGTCGGGCCGCGCGCTTCGTCGCACGTTCTCCTCGCTCGCGAGATCGGACTCCCCGAAGTCCTCGGTGGGGGTTTCAGACCCAGCTGTTCATGAGGCTCTGGGCGGCCGTCTCCAGGTACTGCCACAGCTGCGCCCGGTGCCGCTCGTCGAGGCCTGCCTCGTCGACGGCCACGCGCATGCAGCGCAGCCAGGCGTCGCGCTCGATCGGGCCGATGCTGAACGGGTGGTGGCGCATCCGCAGGCGGGGGTGCCCGCGCTGGTCGGAGTACGTGTGCGGGCCGCCCCAGTACTGCATCAGGAACAGCCGCAGCCGGTCCTCGGCCGGGCCGAGGTCGGCCTCGGGGTACATCGGTCGCAGCACCTCGTCCTGCGCCACTTCGACGTAGAACCGGTGCACGATCCGGCGGAACGTCTCCTCGCCGCCGACCGCGTCGTAGAAGTTCTCGGTGGTACCCACCGCTCCATCCTCCCCCACCGGCTACGGCTGCTGGGCCGGGGGGAACAGCCTGCCCAGCGGCGGCTGGATGTCGGCCTCCTCCAGCGCGACCATCGCGCGGGCCCGCAGCGCCCGCTGCACCGCCCACTGCCTGCCCGGACGCACCTTCACGGTGACCCGGAAGGTCATCCCCTCGGGTGTGACCTTCTCCACACCGAGGACCTCCGGCGGCTCGATCACATCGCTGGCGTGGTCGGCGTCCTCGGTCAGCTCGCCGCTGACCCGGCGCAGGATGTCGTTGACCTGCTCGGCGTCGGCGCTGTAGCCCACGGGCAGGTCGACCACGGCCACGGCGAAGCCCTGGCTGAAGTTGCCGACGCGCAGGATCTCGCCGTTGCGCACGTACCAGACGGTCCCGTTGAGGTCGCGCAGCGTGGTGACGCGCAGGCCGACGGCCTCGATGGTGCCGGTGGCCTCGCCGAGGTCGACGATGTCGCCGACGCCGTACTGGTCCTCCAGCAGCATGAAGATCCCGGACAGGAAGTCGCGCACCAGGTTCTGCGCGCCGAAGCCCAGCGCGACGCCGACGATGCCCGCCGAGGCGATGATCGGCGCGAGGTTGACCCCCAGCTCGCCCAGGATGAGCATGAACGCCAGGCCGAACACCACCGCGGTGGTGATCGACTTGAGCACCGAGCCGATGGTCTTGGCCCGCTGCGCCCGCCGCTCGCTCAGGATGCCGCCCAGCGCCTGCGGGGCCCGTTCCTTCAGCGGCCGCAGCAGCTTGGGCGTCTTGCCCTCGCCGGTGGTGAGCCGGTCGATCATCTTGCGCAGCAGCCAGCGCACGACGATGGCGACGACCAGGATGAGCAGGATCGCCAGCGGTTTGGCGATCAGCCAGTCGGCGGACGCGGCGAGCCAGGCGTTGTTGGTCAACTCGAAGACCTGGGTGCACCAGGAGTCGGGCTCGCCGACGCACTTGGGCGGTTCCAGGGAGTCGATGAGGTCGGGAATCATCGGGCCAGACGATAGCCGGCCCGCGCACCGGCGTCTAAGACGCTGCTCCGGGCGGGCGGAATTCACCTGGATTTCCCGGGGCGATGCGGGACACGTCACACAACGGGCGTGCGTTCGGGGTCCGATTTGTGGTCGACTTAGGCACGCACCGGTGGAGGTGGTCGAGTGCCAGACCGACAACCGACTCCCATCGGCGCTGCCCACGGGCAGGCGCCGATGGCCGTCTTGTGCCCAGAGCCGCCGCAGACGCCCGACCCCGGCGGCGGTCCCCCGGCACGGACGCCCTGGAGCCGGCGGCGGGTGCTCCTCCTCAACGCCACCTACGAGCCGCTGACGGCCCTGCCGATGCGCCGCGCGGTCGTCCTGCTGGTCTGCGGCAAGGCCGAGGTCGTGCACGGCGACCCGACGGGCATGGTCGTGCACTCGGCCACGTCCAGCGTCGAGGTGCCGTCGGTGATCCGGCTGGCCACCTACGTCCGCGTCCCCTACCGCGGGCGGGTGCCGCTGACCAGGGCGGGGCTGATGCTCCGCGACCGCTACCGCTGCGCGTACTGCGGGGGTCGGGCGGAGACGATAGACCATGTGGTGCCGCGCAGCCGCGGGGGCCAGCACACGTGGCAGAACTGCGTCGCCTGCTGCGCGAAGTGCAACCACCGCAAGGCCGACAAGCTGCTGTCGGAGCTGGGCTGGCGGTTGCGGGTGGTGCCGTCGGCGCCGCGCGGCCCGCACTGGCGGCTGCTGGCCGGGGTGGTCGACGCCGATCCGCTGTGGCTGCCCTACCTCGGCGAGCCCGCGGCTTGATCGACTCCACGACAACTGTCGGGGACGATCGCTAAACTGGCAGTTATGAGATCAGGCCGCGGTGACTCGGGTGCCACCGGTGACGCGCGTGCCGCGGGTCACCCTGGTGCCGCGGGTGACGCGGGTCCCGAACTGGCCGGTCACGCGGGTGCCGCGAGTGACGCGGGTGCCGAACTCGCTGGTCACGCGGGTGACGCGGGTGCCGAACTGACCGGTGACGCGGGTGCCTCGGGTAACGCGGGTGCCGAACTCACTGGTGACACGGGTGCCGCGGGTGACCCGGGTACCGAACTCGCTGGTCACGCGGGTGCCGCGGGTAACGCGAGTGCCGAATTGGCTGGTGACGCGGGTGCCGCGAGTGACGCGGGTGCCGAACTCGCTGGTCACGCGGGTGCCTCGGGTTACCCGGGTGCCGAACTCGGCGGTGACCCTGGTCCCGCGGGTGACCCGGGTGCCGAAGTCGACCGCGGTCACGCGGGTGCCGAACTCGCCGGTGACCCGGGTGCCCCGGGTGACGCGGGTGCCGAAGTCGACCGGGACCACGTTCGTCACGCGGGTGCCGCGGGTGACCCTGGTGCCGCGCGTCACGCGGGTCCCCCTGGTGACCCGGGTGCCCATCCAGGCCGCCTCCGCCGTGACGCGGGTGCCCCTGGTGACCCGCGTACCGCGGGTGACGCGCGTGCCCATGACGATATTTCCCTCCGTGTTCGCCGAAACCCTGGTGCGGTCGGTGGGCGGGGTGCCAGGATGCACGGCAGCGACCCTCGTGCCCCGCGTGACGCGGGTACCCCGGGTGACGCGAGTCCCGCCGATCAGCTCGTCCGCGTACTCGCCCGTCTGGGTGAAGAGCCTGGCCTCGTCGAGGGAAGCGATGATGTACATGGCGTGTCCTCCCGGGAGCGGTCACACATCGATCAAGGGGAGAGCTGGTTCGCAAGGGCCGTATAGGTGAAAGCTATGACCCTGGTGGGTAACCGACAAGACGTCAACCCACCACAAGGTCCTTCGCCTGCCCACTTAGGGCCGTTCGCCCCTTGCCGGTACGCCCTTTGAGCTACCCGCCGCGACGTCGGTCGGCGCAACGGCCTTACCAGGAGAGCACCAACCGGTTACTGGCGGTGACTCCGGCTTGACTATGACCAGGGCCGGGGCAGGATGGCCGCCCCGTTGTGGGCTACCGTAGCGCCCGTGACGATCGTCGAGACCTTTCTCGTGTTCGCCGTCATCCCGCTGGCGATCTACGGCGTGGTCGCGCTGGTGACCTTGCGCGACCGGTTCGCGAAGAACCCGCGCTACCGGCCGGGCCAGGACTGGGACCACCCCCCGGTCTGGTGGACGGCCAACCCGGCGGGCCTGCACGCCGACCACGCCGCCGTCGCCGCCACCGAGAACGCGCCCGTGCGCACGGCCAAGGGAGGTGCCCGTGGCAGCTGGTGAGCTCGTCCGCCACGAGGACCAGGTAGTCGAAGACCCCGAGCACGGCTACGGCGTCGCCGTCACCGCCAGCGGCCGCCTGTCGGTCGCCAAGGCCAAGACCGCGCCCGAACCCGGCCTCCCGTTCACCACGGTCCAGCTGACCCGCCTCGACGAGGCCCTCACGCTGTCCTCCCGGGCGACGGGCCTGCTGTTCAGCATCTACCTCGGCGACCTCGGCCCGGACACCCGCGACCGCGCGGAGGAGCTGCACGCAGGCATCGGTCCGGCCTCGGCCGAGTCGGTGCTGATCGCGGTGTCCCCCGGCCAGCGGAAGGTTGAGGTCGTCACCGGATTCGAGGCGGCTCGGCGGTTGCCGGACCGCGGGTGCAATCTGGCCGTCATGGCGATGGTCGCGTCGTTCAAGGAGGGCGACCTGACCGGCGGTTTGGTCAGCGCTCTCCGAATGCTGGCTGACCAGGCGGGGAACGCACCGCGGAAGTAGTTGGGCGGTCCGCGAATGCGGGTTCACCCATAAAGCAATTCGCGCACAGACGAGTGTGGCCCGGACCATCGGTCCGGGCCACACTCGCATTTTCAGGAACCGTCGAACTCGCGCGCCGCGAGAGCGCGCAGAATCCCCGCGCGCCCCTCCGACACCAATCGCCGGAGCGCAGGCGGGTGGTCGGCCGCCAGCCACTCGTCCGACGCCTCCACGGTCGCGTGGGTGACCGCCCAGGCCGGGTAGAGGCCCAGCACCATCGACTGCGCCCGCTCGCTGGAGCGCCGCTGCCACACGCCCGCGACGTCCTCGAAGTACTTCGCCGCGTACGGCGCGAGGAGTTCGCGCTGGGCCGGGTGGGAGAAGCCGTTGATGATGGCCTCGTTGACCGCGTTCGGGAGCTCGTCGTCGTGCACCGCGCGGCGCCAGGCCTCGGACTTCGCGGCGATGGTGGGGAGCAGGGCGCGGGCGCGTTCGGCGTGGCGGTTGCCCGCGGCGGTGGAGTCGGCGCGCAGCTCGGCGTCGATCTCGGACTCGTCCGCGGCCCCGTGGGCGACCAGGGCGTGGAGGAGGCGCCAGCGCAGGTCGGTGTCGACGGACAGGCCGGGCAGCGGGGTGGAGCCGTCGAGCCAGCCGCGCAGGACGGCCAGCTTGGGCTCGTCCAGCACCGAGGTGGTCAGCGAGTTCACGTACGCCAGCTGGTGGTCCGAGCCCGGCTCGGCGGCGCGGGCCAGCTCCAGCACGCGGTCGGTGAACAGGCTCCAGCCCTTGGGGGAGTAGGCGGGGTCCGCGTAGGACGCCAGGGCCGTCTGGGCCTGCAGGAGCAGGCGCTGGACCACGCCGACCTCGCTCTCGGCGTCGAGGCCGTGGCAGACCAGGGACACGAAGTCGCGGGCCTTCAGCTCGGCCTCGCGGGTCATCTCCCAGGCCGCCGACCAGCACAGGGTGCGGGGCAGCGGCTCGGTGATGTCGCCGATGCGGTCCACCAGCGTGGTCAGCGAGCCCGGGTCCAGGCGCATGGTGCAGTAGGTCAGGTCGTCGTCGTTGACCAGGACCAGCTTGCCGCGCGGCACGCCGACCAGCTCCGGCACGGTCGTCACGTCGCCGTCGACGTCGACCTCCACCCGGTGCGTGCGCACCAGCTTGCCGTCCACGTCGTCGTAGACGCCGATGGCGACCCGGTGGGTGCGCAGCTCCCCCGCGCCCGGCTTCGCGCCGCCCTGCAGCACGGCGAACGAGGTGAACTTGCCGCCCTCGACCTCGAAGCGCGGCCGCAGCGAGTTCAGGCCGGTGGTCTCCAGCCACTGCGCCGACCACCACGACAGGTCGCGGCCGGACGCCTCCTCCAGCGCGGCCAGCAGGTCGGCGAGGGTGGCGTTGCCCCAGGCGTGCTTGGCGAAGTACACCCGCAGGCCGGAGAGGAAGTTCTCCAGGCCCACGTAGGCCACCAGCTGCTTGAGGACGCTGGCGCCCTTGGCGTAGGTGATGCCGTCGAAGTTGACCTCGACCGCCTCGACGTCGGGGATGTCGGCGGCGACCGGGTGGGTGGAGGGGAGCTGGTCCTGCCGGTAGGCCCAGGACTTCTCGATGTTGGCGAAGCTGGTCCAGGCGTGCTCGTACTCCGTCGCCTCGGCCTGCGCCAGCACCGACGCCCAGGTGGCGAACGACTCGTTCAGCCACAGGTCGTCCCACCAGCGCATGGTGACCAGGTCGCCGAACCACATGTGCGCCATCTCGTGCAGCACGGTCTCGCAGCGGCGCTCGTAGGCGTAGCGGGTGACCCGGCTGCGGAAGACGTAGTCCTCCAGGAAGGTGACGCAGCCCGCGTTCTCCATCGCGCCCGCGTTGAACTCCGGGACGAAGCACTGGTCGTACTTGCCGAACGGGTACGGCACGCCGAAGTTGCGGTGGAAGAAGCCGAAGCCCTGCTTGGTCTCGGTGAACAGCCGCTCGGCGTCCATGTGCTCGGCCAGCGACGCGCGGCAGTAGATGCCCAGCGGGATGGTGCCGTGCTCGTCGGTGTACTCGTCGCGCCACTCCGCGTACGGGCCTGCGACCAGCGCGACGAGGTAGGTCGACATCCGCTCGGTGGTGCTGAACTCGTGCCGCACCACCTGGTTGTCGCCCGCGCTCTCCGGGGTCTGCACGGGCGCGGCGGCGTTGGAGATGACCTTCCAGTCCGCGGGCGCGAGCACCGAGAGGGTGTAGGTGGCCTTGAGGTCGGGCTGGTCGAAGCAGGCGAACATCCGCTTGGCGTCGGCGGTCTCGAACTGCGAGTACAGGTACACGCCCTTGTCCACCGGGTCGACGAAGCGGTGCAGGCCCTCGCCGGTGTTCATGTACTCGCAGGTGGCCGTGATCGTCAGCTCGTTGGTGGCGGCCAGGCCGGGCAGCTCGACGCCGGTCTCGGGGGTGTAGCCGGAGACGTCGAGCTCGACGCCGTTGAGCACGGCCGACTCCACCGAGCGGCCCACGATGTCGATGAACGTGGTGGCGCCGGGCTCGCGGGCGGCGAAGCGCACGGTGGTGCGCGAGCCGAAGGTCGCCTCGCCCGGCTGGCCGAGGCCGTCGGTGAGATCCAGCTCGACGGTGTAGGACTCCACCTCCAGCAGGGCGGCCCGCTCGCGGGCTTGGTCACGGGTCAGGTTGGGCGCGGCCACGGGACACCTCGGGGAACGGCGAGGCGGGATTCCTCGCGGGGACTGGTACTGGCAATCGCATCCAATCACGTCGGAGGTGGGGCCGGACGGGAAGGTTTCCGCGCGGGTGGGATGTTGCACAGGTCGGGCGGCCAGACGCCGCCGAACGGACCCAGAGCCCTGGAGAACAGCGCATGAGCAAGCCCCGCGTGGACTTCTACTTCGACCCCGTCTGCCCGTTCGCCTGGATCACCTCGCGCTGGATCATCGAGGTCGAGAAGCAGCGCGACATCGATCTGCGGTTCCGGGTGATGAGCCTCTCGGTGCTCAACGAGGGCCGGGACCTGCCGCAGGACTACCGCGACCTGCTGGACCGGGCGTGGGGTCCGGTGCGCGTGGCGATCGCGGCGGCCCAGGAGCGCGGCGAGGAGGTGCTGCGCGACCTCTACACGGCGATGGGAACGCGCATCCACAACGGCGGGAACAAGGACTACCCGGCCGTGGTCAAGGAGGCGCTGGCCGAGGTCGGCCTGCCCGAGTCGCTGGCGGCGGCCGCGGACTCCACCGACTACGACGACGCCCTGCGCAAGTCCCACCACGAAGGCATGGACCCGGTGGGCATGGATGTGGGCACGCCCACCATCCACATCGACGGCGTGGCGTTCTTCGGCCCGGTGCTGAACTCGATCCCGCGCGGCGAGGACGCGGTCAAGATCTTCGACGGCGCCCGGGCGCTGGCCGCCTACCCGGACTTCTTCGAGCTGAAGCGGACCCGCACGGGCGAGCTGAAGTTCGACTGATGATGTGACGCGGCGCGCATGCGCGCCCCCCGCCGGATGTGACACGCTGACCGGCGTACCCGCCCGCAGGTGTCACATCCGGTTGGAGGACCCATGACCGCGCCCGCCACCACCCGCACCGGCCACGTCATCGGCGGCGAGCTGATCGACGCGGGCGGCGACCGGATCGAGGTGGTGAACCCGGCCACCGAGCAGGTCATCGCGGCCGTCCCCGCGGGCACGGCGGCCGACGTCGACGCCGCCGTGGCCGCTGCGACGGCGGCCTTCGGCGCCTGGTCGGCGCGGTCGCCGCAGGAGCGCGCCGAGGCCGTGCGCCGGGTGTCGGAGGGGATCGCGGCCCGCCGCGACGAGCTGGCCGCGACGATCACCGCCGAGATGGGCTCGCCGATCACGTTCTCCACCAAGGTGCAGGCCGCGCTGCCCGCGGCGACCTCGGCGGGCGTGGCCGGGCTGGTGGCCGACGGCTACTCCTTCACCGAGGAGATCGGCAACTCGCTGGTCGTGCGCGAGCCGGTCGGCGTGGTCGGGGCCATCACCCCGTGGAACTACCCGCTGCACCAGATCGCGGCGAAGGTCGCCCCGGCGCTGGTCGCGGGCAACACCGTGGTGCTCAAGCCCAGCGAGGTCGCGCCGCTCAACGCCAACATCTTCCTGGAGATCCTGGCCGCGGCGGGCATCCCGGACGGCGTGGTCAACCTGGTGCACGGCACCGGCCCGGTCGTCGGCGAGGCGATCGCCGCGCACCCGGGCGTGGACATGGTGTCCTTCACCGGTTCCACCGCGGCGGGCCGCCGGGTGTCCGCGGTCGCCGCGGCGACGGTCAAGCGGGTGGCCCTGGAGCTGGGCGGCAAGTCCGCCAACATCATCCTCGACGACGCCGACCTCGGGCTCGCGGTGAAGATCGGGCTGGCCAACACGTTCATCAACGGCGGGCAGACCTGCACGGCGTGGACCAGGATGCTGGTCCCGGCGTCGCGCCACGACGAGGCCGTCGAGCTGGCCAAGGCCGCGGCGGCGAAGTACACCGTCGGCGACCCGACGGACGCGGCCACCCGCATCGGCCCCATGTCCTCCGCGGCGCAGCGCGACCGCGTGCTGGAGTACATCCGCGTCGGCCAGGACGAAGGCGCCCAGCTCGTCTACAGCGGCCCGGAGGTGCCCGCGACGGGCGCGTACGTGGCGCCGACGATCTTCGCCGGGGTGCGCCCGGAGATGCGGATCGCCCAGGAGGAGATCTTCGGCCCGGTGCTGTCGATCCTGCCCTACGCCGACGACGACGAGGCCGTGGCGATCGCCAACGACTCCCAGTACGGCCTGGCGGGCGCGGTGTTCTCCGCGGACGACGACCGCGCGCTGGCCGTCGCCCGGCGGATGCGCACCGGGCAGGTCGACATCAACGGCGGGGCGTTCAACCCGCTGGCCCCCTTCGGCGGCTACAAGCAGTCCGGCAACGGCCGCGAGCTGGGCCGCTTCGGCCTGGAGGAGTTCACCGAGGTCAAGTCGATCCAGCGCTGATCTGGTCGCGCTGGGCGGCGACGAACGCCGGGTCGACCGGCTCGCCGTGGCCGGGGACGACGGTGGTCGGGCGCAGCGCCAGCAGCACGTCGAGCGCGCCCGGCCAGCGCGCCGGGTGCGCGTCGTCGCCGATCGACGGCGGCGCGCCCTGCTCGACCAGATCCCCCGCGAAGACCACGTGGACGTCCGGGACGTGCACGGCGATGTCGTGGTCGGTGTGGGCGGGGCCGGGGTGCAGCAGGGTGACGCGACGGCCGCCGAGGTCGAGGTCCACCCGGTCGTCGACCTCGTGCGTGGGCAGCACGATCCGGGCGCGCCCCACCCGCTCGGCCAGCTCCGGTTTGCCCATCTCCCGGTAGCGCTGGGCCCACTCGCCGCGGTGGTCGACGGCGGTCATCGCCGGGCCGCAGCGCGGGTGGGCGTGCACTTCGGCGCCTGCGAACGCGGCGGTGCCGAGGAAGTGGTCGAAGTGGGCGTGGGTGATGACCACCGCCAGCGGCAGGTCGGTCAGCTCGCGGATGGCCGCGGCCCACTCCGCGCCGTGCACCTCGTCGCGGCCGGTGTCGACCACCAGCGCGCGGCGCTGGCCCACGACCAGCCCGAGGGTCTGGTCCAGCTCGCCGTACCGGCGGGCGTGCACGCCGTCGGCCACCTCGACCCACCTCACTCGAACACCCCCTCGACCAGCCGCGGCGCGGTCGTGCTCACCCCGTAGGCGGCGGCGATGGCGACGTCGGCGGCGTGCCCCCAGCCGGCCAGCTCCCGCCCCGACGACGACGCGGCGAGCATGGCGGGCAGGTCGTCGCTGTAGGCCAGGAACGCCGCCTCCGCGGCCCGCGCCTCGGGGGACAGCGCTCCGCCGATGTGGTGGGCGATCGCGCCCGCGCCGAGCAGGTCCTCCACCGCGGGCCGCAGCGCGTCGTCGTGCGGCCAGCGCTCCCCGCCCGCGACGACGCCGATCGGCCCGCCCGCGGCCTTGGCCGCCTTGGCGACCGCGGGCGCGTTGCGCAGGCAGCCCGCGAACACCGCGCCCGACGCGAGCGTGCTCAGCGTCGCGCCGTTGGGGGAGGGCAGCGCGAGGAAGGTCCCCGCGGGGATGTCGGTGAGCGACGCCGGGCGCAGCGTCCAGCGGTCCTCGCCCGCCAGCACCGCGCCCGCCTCCCGCGCGGCGGCGGCGGCGCGCTCGTCGCGCCACGGCAGCGGCAGGACGCGCGCGCCGTTGCCCACCGCGACATCCACCGATGTGGTGAACGACAGCACGTCCACGATGACGATGACCGGGCAGCCCGCCAGCGCGGCCACCCCGTCCGGGCCCCACTCCAGCCGGACGTCGAAGCCGGACTGGTCGAATGGGTCGTTGGTCACGTCCCCAGTGTTCCCCCTCGGGCTGGTAGGGCGACCCAGGGGTGCGGATGGCACACTGCGCGGCGTGCGTGTCTATCTGGGTTCCGACCACGCGGGGTACGAGCTGAAGGCCCACCTCGCCAAGCACCTCGCCGCTGCGGGGCACGACGTCACCGACGTCGGCCCGGCCGAGTACGACGCGCAGGACGACTACCCGCCGTTCTGCATCGAGACCGCCCGCCGGGTCGTCGCCGACGAGGGCAGCCTGGGCGTGGTGATCGGCGGCTCCGGCAACGGCGAGCAGATCGCGGCCAACAAGGTGCCCGGCTGCCGCGCCGCGCTGGCCTGGAGCACCCAGACCGCCACCCTGGCCCGCGAGCACAACAACGCCCAGGTCATCGGCATCGGCGCGCGGATGCACACCGCCGAGGAGGCGACCGCGATCGTCGAGGCGTTCCTGGCGACCCCGTTCTCCGCCGACCCCCGCCACGCCCGCCGCATCGGCATCATCAGCGACTACGAGCGCACCGGCGAGCCCCCCGCGCTGCCCTGACATGCCCGAAGGCCACACGCTGCACCGGCTCGCCCGCGACCACACCAAGCGCTTCGCAGGCGGGCCGGTCGCCGTGTCCAGCCCGCAGGGCCGGTTCTCGGCGTCCCTTGTGGACGGCCGGGTGCTGCGCCGGGCCGAGGCCCACGGCAAGCACCTGTTCCACGTCTACGGCCCGGACGCCGTCGTCCACGTCCACTTGGGACTCTACGGGACCTTCACCGAGTCCGAGCTGCCCGCGCCAGCCCCGGTCGGGCAGGTGCGGATGCGCCTGGTCGGGCCGTCGCACTACACCGACCTGCGCGGCCCGAACGCCTGCGAGATCATCACCGCCGCCGAGGCCAGGGCCCTGCGCGCCCGCCTCGGCCCGGACCCGCTGCGCCGCGACGCCGACCCGGAGCGGGCGTGGGCGCGCATCAGCCGCTCGCGCACCGCGATCGGCGCGCTGCTGATGGACCAGTCGGTGATCGCGGGCGTCGGCAACGTCTACCGCGCCGAGGTCCTCTTCCGCCACGGCGTCCACCCGCTGCTGCCCGGCCGCGCCCTGGACCGCGCGGTGTGGGAGGCGATGTGGGCAGACCTGGTGGCGCTCATGCGCATCGGCGTGCGGCGCGGGCGCATCGACACCGTGCGCGACGAGCACCTGCCCAAGGCGATGGGCCGCGCGCCCCGCGTCGACCGGCACGGCGGCGAGGTCTACGTCTACCGCCGCACCGGCCAGCCGTGCCTGGTCTGCTCCACGCCGGTGGCGCAGGCGGAGCTGGTCGGGCGCAACCTCTTCTGGTGCCCGGCCTGCCAGCCGGGCTAGAAGAAGTCCATCCCGCCGCCGAAGTCCCCACCGAAGTCGCCGCCGAAATCCCCGCCCAGGTCGCCGCCGAAGTCGGCCCCGGGGTCGCCGCCCATGTCCGCGCCCGGGTCGCCGCCCGGATCGCCCATGTCGCCGCCCGCGTCCCCCGTGTCGCCACCGGCGTCGGCCATGCCCGCGTCGTAGCCGGAGGCCCAGGCGTCCGCCGACGCGATGCCCGCCATGCCCGCGAACATCGTGCTGAACAGCAGCATCGAACCCACGCCCCACGCGCCCGCGACCAGCGCCGGGCGCCACCACGGCTCGCTGTACCAGCCGCGCGGGACCGAGCGGCCCGCCACCCGGCCGCCCGGGTAGTAGTACGGGGTGCCCTGCGACGCCTCGGGGGAGGCCGCGTAGTGGTGGCCCTCGACGGCCACCCTGCGGTTCTCGGTGACCGCGCCCGCCCGCGCCGCCTCCGGGTCGACCGGCAGCTCGGGGCCCGGGTCCATGTCCATGGCGACCCGCGCGGCGCGCACGTAGTACAGGCCCTCCAGGGCGGTCTTGGTCACCAGGCGGCACTGCTCGACGGTGGTCGCCTGGTCCATTTGCGACCCCGCCGCGGTGTAGCGCTCGGCGGCGTCGGCCAGCGCCTGCTGGGCCGCCTTGGTGGTGCCGGTCAGGTTCATCACCTGCCCGCCCAGGCGCTCGACCCAGCGGCGGGCCTCGGCCTTGGCGTCCGCCAGCTGGTTCCGCCGGTTGCCCGCGCCGCTGCGCGCGGCGATCAGGCCGACCACGACCAGCGCGACGACCAGGACCAGCAGGATCTCCATGGGGGCCTCCTCCACCGGGGGTTACCCGGTCAACGACGGAGGCCGCCCCGATGGTTCCCTAGAAGACCTCCAGGCAGCGCGGCTCACGCTCGGCGGACAGGGCCACCGACAGCGCCGCCGCCGCGCCCGGGGTGCGCTCCACGACCCGCCCGGCGTCGACGAGCCGGGTCAGCCGGGTGCCGCCGAGGTAGACCGCGCCCAGCTCGGTGCTGGTGGCCACCAGGTCGGCCGGGTCGTCCGTGCGGGTGACCGTCGGCACCCCCGCGGAGTCGACCGCGAGCCGCACCCGTCCCGCGTTCCACGGGCACAGGTCGTCGGCGACCTCGATCACGACGTCCACGGCGGCGCTGTAGCGGCGCTGCGCCAGCGCGCGGTCGGCGTCGACCAGCCGGATGTAGAGGGCGTCCTGCACCTTCCCCACCGCGGTGCGGGAGTCGGCCAGCATCATCGGCAGCGGGTCGTCCATCGAGCCGGTGTAGGTGACCTCGGTCACCAGGTCCATGTCGATCGCGTACCGCAGCAGCGCCGCGTTCGCCTGCGGGGTGAGCGCGACCAGCTCCTCCACCATGAGCGTGCTCGACGGGACGTTGTCGGCGTAGGCGGGCTTGACGCGGTAGATGAGGTAGCCGCGCGGGTGCACCGCCCACCGCCGCGCCGACCAGCCGCGCCGCTGGTCCACCGGGTCGTGCAGCCAGTCCTGCCACACCCAG
Source organism: Actinokineospora sp. NPDC004072 (assembly GCF_053604195.1). Lineage (NCBI taxonomy): Bacteria > Bacillati > Actinomycetota > Actinomycetes > Pseudonocardiales > Pseudonocardiaceae > Actinokineospora > Actinokineospora sp. NPDC004072. Next base: position 268,503 of record NZ_JBSGHB010000012.1, read on the forward strand.
TCGGCCCGGCTCAGCGACCCCGCCCGCTGCGGGGCGTACTCGTCGTAGAGCGCGCGGATGGCGGGCAGCGCGTCCGCGGCGCCCAGCTCGCGCACCCGGTCGCCGCCGAGGTCGATGTCCTTGCGGAAGGGCGCTTTGCCGCGGATGGCGTAGAGCACCTGCTCGCTCGCCTGCCCGAACCCGAACCGCTGGTAGATCCCCGCCTCCGACGCCCACAGCGCCGCGATCGCGGGCCCGCCCGCGTCGTGGATCTGCTGCAGCTGGCTGCGGATCAGCGTGGTCAGCACGCCCCGCCGCCGCTGATCGGCGGCCACCGCGACGAACGTGACCGCCTCGAACGGCACCATTACCGCCCCCGGCAGCGTGATCTCCCGCGGCCCCACCGCCGCGGCCCCGACCAACCGGTCCCCGTCGAACACCCCCACCCGCCGCGAGTCCCCCAGGATGACCCGCATCCGGACCTCGGCGTCCGCAGCGCTATCCGCGGACAAGAACGCCGAGATGACGAGATCGGCATAGTCGGCGAAGTCCTGCTCGGCCAGCTCGCGCATCTGCATGCCAGCGTGTCTACGCGGGCCCGGACCACCCGCGCCACCGAATTTGCGACCCCCGGGACGAGAACGGGCGGCGCGCTCGCACGAGCACGCCGCCCGGTCGACCTCCTGCGCCGGTACTTGAACAAGTCTGAGTTGCTGGTTGACCCGCAAGAAGCAGCCCGTCAGCTTGCCCTAGCACTAGAAGCGGATGACCCAGATGTGAGCGTGAGGCTCCCGCTCGTCTACACGTCGGCCGGTACGCAACCGGCTCTCGGCTGAGCAGGTCGCTGAACTGGTGGCAGCGTTCGAGGCAGGCGAAAGCGGCCGGATGGAGCTGGCAGCTCGGTACAGGATCGGACGGAGCAGTGTGGCGAAGTTGTTGCGAGAGCACCGGGACAGGCAGAAGCCGCTTTAGTGGTAACCGCGTCTGGCGCGGTTCCGTCTCGGGACGCGCCAGACTTGTGTTCGGAGGTGCGAGTCGGTCAGGCGGGTTGACTGTCGGCTCCACCTCGTACCCTTCTCTCATGGCAACGCGCAGTACAGCAGGCAAGCTGCAAGCACTCATCGAGGCAGTGCCGCAGCTTGAAGAGCTGGCCGGACGTGTTCAGATAGAAGACGAAACAGCAGGCCATCAGGCGGCTGAGCAACTTTCCGATCTCTATCGACGCTGGTACAGCGCGTGTCTCGAAGCCCTACCTGAAGACCTACGCGACCGCTTCCGCAGCGAGTACGAAGGCGGAATGCTGACCTATCGAGTGAAGCACTTCTTGCAAGACCCCCTTATGAAGAGCCCGATCTATCGCGAAGACATGGACGAAGTGAGCAAGAAGATGTTTAGTCCATGGCAGCATCCCGCGAAAGACAGATTCGTCAACCCTGTCAGACAGCAACTTCAATATCTTGAACAGGCTCTGGCTCGCCTTGGCGCAAGTTCGGTTACCGTAGAGGCGCTGGAACTATTGGAGAGGATCGGCCGCAATCTCCCTACCTCGTTTTCATCCTTGAGGCAGGGCATCGTGGTCGCGCAGGGATACCCGTGAACGACGAATACGACATGCAGCATATCCTGCATTCCATTGCCGTCCTTTATTTCGAGGAAGTCGAGCCAGAAGAGCCGACACCAAAGATGGCTGGCGGGTCGTCTCGACTCGACTTCCTGCTTAGAGGGTGTCTCACGTGGGGAGTTTCTTGTAGCAGGTGAGGGCGGCTGCGAGGGTGAGGAGGCCGCAGTAGTTGTTGGGGTGGCGTTCGTGGCGG